>JBJENB010000146.1:0-6054 GCA_051879975.1 Wujia sp. | reverse complement strand
ATTTCCGTGGTATACTGCAAAAAGCAATCCATTTAACAATATAGCCGGAAGAGCTCCCATAACCTTGGTGGAATAACGATAAATTAAACCTCGGAACAGTATTTCTTCGGCAATTGGCGCCAATAAAAATATGGCTATCAGCATTACCCAGGAAGAATAAACGCCTGTCACTCTTGCTACCATATCATCATAGGCAGTAAAAAGCCTAGGAACAGCATTGCGTATAAGTGTCAGCACAGCATCTGTCAGGAATTGACCGGCTATACCGGCGCCTATCAGACAACCAGCTATTTTGATAGACTTACTGCGGGGGAAGGCTTTTATGGGACTTGTTGAGTTCCTGCAAAAGCTATGGTAAAACCATATTCCCATTACGAGAATATAAACAGCGTATTGGGCAACCGACAGATAGGCCAGATTCATAGGCTGGTTGTAATCGTTGTTCATAATAGATTCAACACTTTCCGTACTAGAGAGTGTTGAATCCTGAAGAGCATTTTTCATAAAAATAATGATTACATCGATTGTATTGACAAGAAATTGCAAAAGCACTGCAACAATTAAGGGCATAAATATGTAAAAGATATCTCTTATATTAAAAGCTTTTTTAGATTTCATCTTTAATCTTCTTTGCTCTTTCCTGATCCTTTTTGCTCATTTCCTTATCCTTGCCGGCAGCCTTATTCTGTTTGTTGGCAAGAATCTGATCATTAATTTGCTTCTGATATTCTACCTGACGCTGACGCATTTTGTTTCTGAAGCCTTTTTTCTTCTTTCCTGTTTCTTCTTCGGCTACTACAGCGGCATTGTTCTTTCTTCTAACGCTCTTAACACTGAGTATGTATATACCACTAACCATTGCCTTAACTTCACCTCTGGTAGGTACATCATCATAGATTGCATCGTCACATATAAGATTCATTATCTGTGGACCAATTTTTGCCTTTACGATAGGTAGCTTTGCCTTCTGATATTTCTTCGGTGTTTGCTCCATGACTATTTTAGGCAGATTTGCATCCTTCATGGGAATTATTTTTTTGTCAATTACCAGCATCGTTACTGGTTGGGCAGCGTCTGCCATTTGTTCCTTCTGGGCAATTTGTTTCTTTTGAAGCTTATCGCCAACCTTGTAAAGAATGAACATTATCAAAATCGCTACCGCAATGACAATAAGCAATATTATCCACCATTTCATTATTTGCGTTCCTCCTTATTCATGTTGGTTTTATCCTCAATTGCATGCTTCGACCTCATTTCCTGAATGATTGTAGGTAGCTCAGCATACTTAGCCTTACGTTCTTTTAGTGAGAGCTGTGATGGGTAAAATGGTTCTCCAAATTCAATTGTTACATGATGGCTCTTTATCTGCTTCTTCGGTGCGGATTCGAGCATCAAATCTGTGCCGCTGATTGCTACAGGCACAATTGGACATTTGGCTTTTTCTGCCATCTTATAGCCACCCTCCTTAAAAGGAAGAAGCTCATCCTTCTGATTACGGGTTCCTTCCGGAAAAAGTATCATGCTATGACCCAGCTTTAAATAATCAGCTCCCTGATTAATCACCTCAAGTCCCTGCTTAATATTATCCCTATCAAGGAATAAGCAACCGATATCTGTCATGTATAGTGGAAGAAGAGGGATTTTCTTCATTTCTTTTTTCGCTACAAAGCCAACTGGTTTTTCGATAGTTTCATGAGTTACCAGAATATCAAAATAACTTCTGTGATTACTCACAAACAGACAAGGAGTGTCATGGGGAATGTTTTCCTTGCCAATGGCATTTACCTTGCAGCCTGCAATTTTAAGCTCGGTACTAAAGAAACCTGACACATACTTCTGTGACTTTTTCCATGATTTTTCAGGGTTCTTTTTCCAAAGCTTTCGTAAGTAAAGATGATATGGAAGGCTAAAGAACAGTGCCAGCATAAGCACAATACCAACCCATAAATTCTTCATGCTTAACCTCCTAATTCTAACTGCTATCTACCAAACATTTTACAGGTTTCATAGAGACGTGCCTCGAGCTGAGGAGTCAATGCCTCTGCCTTATATCTCCAAGCCCAGTTTCCTTCAGCCACTCCCGGCGTATTAAATCTTGCCCAGGAATCAAGTGAAAGAACATCCTGCAAAGGAACTATCGCCATATTGGCAACGGAGCCGAAGCATGCCCGAATCAGTATCCAACATATGTCGAAACCATCTGTTGAAAAATAACGTCTCAGCTTATCCTTAGAAGCCTCGTATGCATGGTTGTACCAGCCGAGAGTCGTATCATTGTCGTGGGTACCTGTATAACATACACAGTTTCTTGTAAAGTTATGAGGGAGAAAATCATTTTCATTTGGATTTTCAAAGGCGAACTGGAGAACCTTCATACCCGGAAGTCCAAATTTGTCTCTTAGCTCAACCACGGATTCGTCAATTTCGCCCAAATCCTCAGCTATGATTGGAAGATGATATCCAAGTGTAGCTTCAAGATTGGTGAAGAAATTGATACCGGGTGCTTGAACCCATTCTCCATTTATCGCAGTTTCTTCACCATAAGGAATAGCCCAATATTTATCGAAACCACGGAAATGGTCAATTCTTAAAAAGTCTGACAATGTGAGTTGATACTTTATACGGTTAAACCACCATTCATATCCGGTTGCGGTATGTCTCTCCCAGTTGTATAAAGGATTTCCCCATAATTGCCCTGTCTCTGAGAAATAGTCAGGAGGGACTCCTGCTACTACAGTTGGGTATCCATCTGAATCAAGAAGGAATAAATCCTGATTGGCCCACACATCAACACTGTCCCAAGCCATGAATATTGGAATATCACCAATTATTGATATCCCCTTGTCATTTGCATACTTTTTAAGCTTTATCCATTCAGTGTAGAATAAAAACTGAACAAATTTATAGTAGCCCATCTCAATCTTAAGCTTGTTTTTCCATTTGGTTTTCTGGCTCTTGGTAGGTTTTTTCAAGCTGTCCTCCCAAAGATACCAAGGTTCTCCGTCATGATAATCCTTGCCGGCCATGAAAAGTGCATAGTCATCGAGCCAGAAGGAGGTATCACAGAAGGACAAAAAGCTGTCCATAAGCTCTTTATCCTTGGAAAATGTGTCATCAATTGTATCGTCAATGAATCTGTCATAAGCCTTTTTTAGGAGCCCCGTTTTAAATTCAATCAGCTCTCCATAGTTTACCTGTTCCGGATTCCATGCCGGCATATCAGCAAAATCGCTCTCATATAAAAGCTTAAGCTCCTTTAGATGATCCAGACTTATAATAAGTGGTTGTCCGGCAAATGCAGAAAAAGGCTGATATGGTGAATCGCCAAAGCCTGTGTGTCCAAGCGGAAGCACCTGCCAGGTATTCAGACCCGATCTATGTAGGAAATCAATAAATTTATAAGCATTTTGTCCTAAATCTCCTATACCGTAAGGACCGGGAAATGATGTTGGATGTAGTAAAATTCCGGCATATTTTACCGGTTTTTTCTCGACATTGTTAGTTACGGCATAAGCCATCTCACATGTCCTCCTCATGCTATTTATGTTTTATCGCAGAACATTTGTGACATAGGTCATGAGATGAATGCGATGAAATTGGTTATATAAAAACACCAAGCTTCATTATACAAAACATAATCATAAAATACAATAAATAATTAGCAAATAGTGCCTGTTTATAAGGGATTCAATGTCTTATTATCCAGAAATTGATTCTTATTTGTACATACGATACAGCTTTTCAAATAACGGGATAGACCTTTCAACCATATCTGTGTTTACACAATAAGAAATACGGAAATGACCCGGACAGTAAAAGCTGTCGCCAGGAACAATGATTAGGTTAAGCTCCTTGGCGGCCCGCCAACAGAATTCATTTGCATCAGAAGTGAGTGTGCGAGGGAACATGTAGAAGGTTCCTCCCGGTTCAACAACATGATATCCGATTCCTGTTAGCTCTTTATATAAAATGTTTTTGTTGGTTTCATATACTGAGAGGTCGCTAGTTTTGTCCAATACCTTTTCTACTGCAAGCTGAATGATGGAAGGCGGACAATTGTGACCGGTAAATCTTGAAATCTGACCGCACATCGGTACAATGATGTCGGCATCCTTTGCAGCTGGATTAACTGCTACATAGCCTATACGTTCTCCAGGGAGAGATACTGACTTGCTGAAGGAATAGCAGCAAAGGGTATTGTCATAATATTTTGAAATAAACGGAGCATCAGTACCGGCAAAAACAATTTCACGATATGGCTCATCCGATATAAGGAAGATTTCGTGACCGTATTTTTCCTGCTTTGCAAGAAGAATATCAGCAAGCTTCTGGATTGTTGCAGTAGTATAAACAATACCTGAAGGATTGTTAGGCGAGTTAATAAGAACTGCCTGAACCTTAGGATTCAGTGCCTTTTCAAATTCATCAAAGTTAATCTGGAAGGTATCAATATCAGCAGGCACTATCGTAAGCTTGGCACCGGTACCTGTGATGTATGGAACATATTCCGGAAAATATGGTGCAAATGTAAGGACTTCATCTCCGTCCTTTACCACGCATCTGACCGCATGTGCAATGGCACCTGCAGCTCCTGTTGTAGGGAATATGTGTTTTGCTTCATAATTCATGTCAAATCTACGGTTAAGGGAATCAGCGATAGCCTTTCTGGTAGAATCTATACCTAAAGTAGGGCTATAGCCGTGAAGCGTAACAGGATCCTTGGTCTGTAAAAGCTCAATCATATAATCAGTAAACTCCTTAGGAGTAGGTACTGAAGGGTTACCCAAGCTATAGTTATAAACATTTTCTGCGCCTATCTCAGCAGCCTTTGCTGTCGCGTAAGCAAAAAATTCTCTGATTACCGATGCCTTTCCTGTCATATCTTTATACATTTCGTTAATCATTACGCTACCTCCGAAGTAATCAATATTGCGTATATTATAACAAATTTGGATGGTATTTTAAAGATATTTAGCTGACAAAAGAAGACAAATTGCGCATAAGTTTTTATGCTGCACCCTTGATACCCTAATCTGGTAGAGAAAGAGAAAGGACGATGGGAAAAACCGGGGAGGGAATTTAGCCATCGTCCTTTCGAGGGGAGAGAGGATTCAAATATATGAAAAGCTCTTACAGTATTCAATATAATGTCAGTTTGTGTTGAAATAATGTTTAATTTGTGAAAATAATATGAACGTCCTTTTTTAATAATAAAGTATAAGGTCTAAATAATTCAATAAAGACCTTATACCCTGTGAAGGTTTCCGGTTACAGGTTATTTTATTTTGTATATGGGTTACTGATATTCATAATTTCGAGCAGATTTCTGAATGCTTGAGTTTATCAAATGTGCAAAAAAAAGGGAATTTGTTAGTTTTTTCAGCACAATATTGCAATAAAAAAGAAAATAGAATACAATATTGAAGAATTATTTAGTATTATATGTAGGAGCTATTATGGTTAAGATATTTGATACACATGCCCATTATGATGATGAGGATTTTGACGAGGACAGGGATGAGCTTATTGGTTCGCTAAAATGTAATGGGGTGCTGCGGGTTGTAAATATAGGTGCAAGCATGCAGACTTCAAGAAATACGGTTGCGCTTACAAATAAATATGATTTTTTCTATGGTGCTGTCGGAGTTCATCCGTCAGAGGTAGATGAGCTTGAGGATATTGATGGTATGACCGAGCTTGAGGGAATGACAAAGGCGAATGAGAGGATAGTTGCCATAGGTGAAATAGGGCTTGATTATCACTATGAGGATACGGATAAGAAGCTTCAGAAGAAATGGTTCATGGAACAGCTTGAGCTTGCAAGAAGACTTAAGCTTCCTGTGGTAATCCATAGCAGAGAGGCTGCCAAGGATACCATCGATATAATGCGTGAGCTTAAGGCCGAGGAAATAGGAGGGGTCATTCACTGTTATTCCTATGAGGTTGAGATGGCTAAGTTGTATGAGAAAATGGGATACTATTTTGGAATAGGTGGAGTGCTCACCTTTCAGAATTCAAGAAAGCTCAAGGAGGTTGTGGAATACCTTCCGATTG
>JBJENB010000145.1:0-1641 GCA_051879975.1 Wujia sp. | reverse complement strand
CAGTCGCAATTCTAAAAAAATTGGGACTTCCGTCGGAGAAGATTAAGGAGCAGCTTGCTGAAACTTATGGTATAAATCAGCAGGTAGCAGAAGAATACCTTAGTAGATAGTAAATCAATATTTATAAATTTATATAACTTTATAAAATAATAAAAATAGCAAAATAAACCATAATAAAAAGAGGTGTTGAAAAATAATTTTGCTTTGTTATAATACTGTTAAAAATGATTAATTATATTCATATACAAGGTATTTAAAATAGGATTATTATGGATAAATTGAGAGATAAAATTAAACAGAAAATAAAGGGATTCATTAATTATTCGATTCATACATGGATTTTCAGGTGTTTTCTGATTGCATTTGGGATGGAGCTGGTATTGGAGATTTTGGGCAGAAGGTCAATACTGGCTGGCTTGAAGTTTATGTTTTTTTCACCTATAGTTTATTTATATAATGTTACCATTATTTTCTTTACACTATTGTTTGCACTTTTTATGAAGAAGAGAGTATTTGGCATCATAATAATATGCGTACTTTGGCTGATATGCGGTATCGTTAATTTTGTGGTGCTTGGATATAGAGTAACACCTTTTGCAGCCATAGATTTTTTGATGGTCAAGGATGCGTTAAGTATGATTGATGTATATCTTGAAAAGTGGCAGGAGGTTGCATTGGTGATCGCTGCTGTTGCTTTAATAGCAGGAATAATAGTTTTATTTATTAAAACGCCAAAAATCGAGGGCTTAATACATGTTAAGGCAACCATGCTTGCCTGCGTTATTGCTTGGGGAATAGTTGTTTTGTTTACGAATTTTAGTGTTAAGCATAATATCATTTCTGATGATTTCGCTAATCTTGGTATGGCATATCAGGATTATGGCTTTGCTTATTGTTTTACCAACAGTATTATTGACAATGGTATCAGTAAACCGGATGATTATTCGGAGGAGTCAATGAATGAGATAAAGACGGAGCTTGATACTGTGAAACCAACGGAGAAAAAGCAAACCCCTAACATAATAGTGATTCAGCTTGAATCCTTCTTCGATATCAAAACAGTATCTGACTTAAAGCTAAGTGCAGATCCTATACCTACATTCACCAGATTAAAGGAAGAATATCCGTCAGGATATTTTACAGTACCTGCATTGGGAGCAGGAACGGCTAATACCGAGTTCGAGGTTCTGACCGGATTAAAATCAAACTTTTTTGGAGCGGGAGAGTATCCATATAAAACTACTGTTAATGATACTCCGGTGGAATGTATGAGCTCTATATTGAAGAGAGAGGGCTACGGAACCTATGCGATACACAACAATAAGGGTTCTTTTTATGACAGACAGAATGTGTATGACGAGATGGGCTTTGATGCCTTTATTTCCCTTGAATATATGTACGATGTAAAATATACATCTACCGGTTGGGCAAAAGATGCAACCCTTGTGGAAGATATAATGAAATGTTTAAAGGACTCGGATACTCCTGATCTTGTGTATACAATTAGCGTACAAGGACATGGAAGATATCCGGATGAGCCGGATACATGTGATGATAACATTCAGGTTATTTCTTATCCGGATGAAAGCATGATAAATCCTATTCATTACTATGTAAATCAAATTTATGATATGGATTTGA
>JBJENB010000144.1:0-1650 GCA_051879975.1 Wujia sp. | reverse complement strand
CATATTCTTCCATAGCTCAGTTGGCAGAGCATCTGACTGTTAATCAGAGGGTCACTGGTTCGAGCCCAGTTGGAAGAGCCAAGAAAGCTGATACCTACGCGGTTTATCAGCTTTTTTCATTCAGAAAAAAGTAAATAAATTCGGTTTATATATACATATGCCTGCATATGAGTGTTAATCGAAAATCGCATTTCAATGTTCGGTTCATGCAAAGCCATTGTATTGCGTCAAGCCACGAAAACTGCTAATTTAAGACCTAATTTTCAAAAAACGAAGATTAGGTCTTTTTTATATGCAAAAAATATGCCAAGAATAAAGGAGGTACATATCATGGCAATTTTCAGAGTAAAGAAAACAAGAGATTTCACAATTATGTCCAATCATCATTTAAGAGATAAGAAGCTTTCATTAAAGGCAAAAGGCTTGCTGTCGCTTATTCTCAGCTTGCCGGAGGATTGGGACTACACATTAAAGGGTTTATCGTATATTTGCAAAGAGGGCATTGACGCCGTGAGAATGGCTGTTAAAGAGCTTGAAGATGCAGGATATATTGAACGCAGAAGATTTCGTAACGAGAAAGGACAGCTAAAGAGTATTGAATATATCATTCATGAAATCCCCGAAACCGAGCAGGAAGATACACCGGAGGAGCCAAAATCGGAAAATTCCATGCAGGAGCCTGATTTTTGCGAACCAATATTGGAAAATCAGATAGAGGAGGCACCTACGTCCGAAATTCCAATGTTGGGCAAAACAACACAATTAAATACTAATATACAAAATACTAAAGAAATAAATACTGATGTTATTAAGTACCCATCTATCAATCCTTCACCGGAGGCAAAATCGGAAACTGTGAGCAGCATTGAGCCGGAAGAAAGATGGATTGATAGATATAATCAAAACATTGAGTTTGTTAAGAACAATATCGAGTACGATGGACTATGTACGATACACGATAAGGCAACACTTGATAACATTGTAAGTATAATGGCGGAAGTGCTGACTGTTGACAGGCACAGCTATACCATTGAGGGCTGCGAGTATCCGGCAGTGCTTATCAAAAAGCGGTTCAGTGAGGTAGATTATTCTGTGATGGACGCATTCTTAATGCAGTTTGAGAATAAGACTGAGAAGATACGAAACATCAAAGCTTATCTCATAACATCAATGTATAACGCCCCGTCAACAGCTTCAGCACAGATACATAATGCCGTCATACACGATATATACGGTTGTGGAATATATAAAAACAAATAAAATCCTATGAAGGGAGGACGCTATGAGCAACAATAACAGAAAACCAAACAATTCAAAATCTAACATAAGCAAAAAACATTGGGGAGAGGAGCTACAGCAGTATAAAAGTCAGAAAACGACGGAGGAGATACGGCAGATGTCTGTTTCAGAGCTAAAACCGTTTGAAGCACAGCCGTTCAAGGTGCTTATGGATGATAGCATGGATGAGCTTGTACAGAGCATCAAGGAAAGCGGAGTATTATCACCGCTTGTTGTAAGACCGCATAAGGACGGTGGTTATGAGATACTGTCCGGACATCGCCGTGCAACAGCGTGTAAGCTTGCAGGAAGGGAGAGAGTACCTGTGATAGTGAGAAATCTTGATGATGATATGGCTACTATTTTCCTTGT
>JBJENB010000143.1:0-6110 GCA_051879975.1 Wujia sp. | reverse complement strand
GTGAAATGGGAATATGTGTTAGTGATATGGAAAAGACTAAGGTTTTATTGTCAAATAAAGATGATATTCCTTTTTTTGAAGTAAAAGAAAGTTCCAATGAATTTGATTCAATGCTTGTAACCGGAAATCTGAAACATTATCCTATTGACGATAATATTGTAACTCCGAAGGAATTGATAACGGCATTAAGAGCGATAGATAAGTATGTGAGAGATGATATTGATTATGATAAAAGTATTAATGATATTATTAGTGCTAATATGCTTATGTCGAAATATTCTTCTGCGGAACAGCTATATAATGAAATTATAAATTAAATCATAGTATATGGAAATTGAGGGATTTATATGGTTACACTTACATTTGTTTTTAATGAGGAAAAGGTTCGTGAAGCAGGAACCACAACAGATGAGCTGCTTGCTCCAATGAGAGCCCATGCAAAGGAATACGGTATTGATGAGATAGACTACGGAGTGTTCGCTAAGGACGGGAACAAGGCTTTAGGTGCAATAGGAAAGTATGCAGTAAGTGTATCTCCTTCGTTTCTGGATTACTTAGACGAATGGACCTTGGATGTAAATGGGAAAAAAGAGGATTGCATTGAAGCGTTACGGAGATGTGTAAGAAGACATAATATGAACATTTAAATAATATGGAGTGTGACGATATGAAAATACATAACATAGAAAAAATAATTATGCATCCTATAGATAAAAATATGTCAAATGGAATGAGATGTCTTCAACAAATTCCGTTGACCGATGAGGAAATAGAATATGTTAGAAAAGAATTAAGAGCCATTGAGGCAGATGAAAGCATTTTCGTATTCAATGACAAAGAACATATTACACAATGTACATGCTACAACTACAAGGAAGATAAAATATTTGTAACTAAAAATGTGTTTCCTGATAAGCAATTCGGTCCAATGCATCCCAGAGATTTAATGAGTGTAAGAGCCGTATTAGCTGATGAATATTATGGACATAGGACATTTAGGGAGGAGTATTTATCAGACTTTTACAACAATGTTAAGACAACTCCTGATTGGGAAGATGAATGTAGAGCTAGTATTACTGCCGCAAAAATTACTCCGAATTTAGACAGAATGGATAAGAGCGTATTAATTCAAAATGCTATATATCGGGCAGAGGAAGCAGGAATGTATATTGAATACGATGAATTTATGAAGGAAGTATTATTTGGATATTCAGAAGACGTAAGAAACTCATCATCCAATATTGGACATATCAATTTTGTAAACCGGTAAAGTCAGGACAGAGCTGATACAAAATAAAAAAACTATTGTCAATCACTAATTATTATGATAATATAGACAAGGTTGTGACAATTTACGCATTGATTATGGATATTTTAGGAGGTTTTTCTTTTGAAGACAGCGTTGATTATAATTTTATTGGTAGTTTCGGTATTGTTGTCAATTATTGTAATGATGCAGGAAGGTAAAGGCGGTGGCTTAACCAGTTCACTGAGCGGCGGGTCAGAGACCTATTGGAGCAAGAACAAGGGTAAGTCAAAGGAAGCAAGACTCAGAAAAGTTACAGTTGTTTTAGGTGTTCTTTATATGTTTATTGCTTTGGCATTATCTTCAAAGTTTATAAAATAATCATTACGATGCTTTGTTCAGCAAAGCATCTTTTTTTTGCTACTAAATACCTTGATACTGTGTTATAATATTCTTATATGAAATTAATTAATATCTAAATTTTAATATGTTTTTTATGATTCATCTGTAGTATAGCTTATGTATTTGGTTGTGTTACAACGTGTATGGATTTTCGGAGGTAATTACCGTGGGAGATAAGTTAGATTCGATTAAAGACAGAATATATACATTTATTTGTGATGACATGTATAAGCCAATGAGATTAAAGGATATTAGATTTCTCCTTCATGGCTCAGATATTGATAAGAAAAAGGTTGAGGAAGCCTTAAATGCCCTTGTGAGCGAAGGTAAGATTACAGTTACGCCTAAGGGTAAATACAAGAAGCTGGATGACAACCTGTTGGTAGGTACATTTATAGGTAATAAAAAGGGCTTTGGCTTTGTTCGTGTTGAGGGCGAAAAAGAGGATTACTTCATTCCTTCAAAGTATACCTTGGATGCATTTCACAATGACAGGGTTGTTATAAGGCCGGAAGAGGTTTCGAGTCATGGAAAGAGAACAGAAGCTCAGGTTGTACAGATACTTGAGAGAGGCTTTACAAGCATTGTCGGAACCTTTGAGAAGCAGGATGGCTTTGGCTTTGTAGTACCTGATAATCAGAAGATTGCAGATGATATATTTATTTCCAAGAAGGATACGATGGGGGCTCTGACCGGTCATAAGGTAGTTTGCAATATAACCAGCTACGGAGAAAAGGGCAAGTCTCCGGAGGGAAAGATAACTGAGATTCTCGGACATGTAAATGATCCGGCAACAGACATATTATCTGTTGTCAGAGCATATGATATACCTGTAGCATATCCTGAGAAGGTTATGGAATCCCTGAAGGAGATACCTGAGGAGGTAGACCCTAAGGAAATCGAAGGAAGAAATGACTTCAGAGACCTTCTTACCGTGACAATAGACGGAGAGGATGCCAAGGATCTTGATGATGCCATAACATTGTCCTATAAGGATGGTATATATACATTGGGTGTTCACATTGCCGATGTGTCAAACTATGTCAAGGAGAAGTCACCGCTTGATAAGGAGGCCTTGAACAGGGGTACAAGCTGTTATCTTGTGGACAGCGTTATTCCTATGCTGCCACATAAGTTATCAAATGGAATATGTTCCCTGAATGCCGGAGTGGACAGACTGACCTTAAGCTGTGTAATGGATATCGATGAGAAGGGTAAGGTTGTAAATCATTACATTTGTGAGGGTGTTATCAATGTAAATGAGCGTATGACTTATACTGATGTGGCTAAAATATTAGCAAGGACAGAGGACGCCCCACTTGAGAGGTATGATTATCTGATTGAAACCTTTGACCTTATGAAGAAGCTTTCGGATATTATCCGTGAGAACAGACATAAGAGAGGTTCCATAGATTTTGATGTGGCAGAAACCAAGATAATTGTAGATAAGAAGGGTAAGCCTATTGAGATAAAGGCATACGACCGAAATCCTGCAACCAGAATTATTGAGGATTTCATGCTGATTGCAAATGAAACCGTGGCGGAGGATTTCTTCTGGCAGGAGATTCCTTTTGAGTACAGAACTCATGAGAAGCCGGACCCGGAAAAGATTAAGAATCTGACAATATTTATCAATAATTTTGGCCTGTTTTTAAGACCTTCCATGGAGGAAATACATCCTAAGGAGCTTCAGAAGATATTGGAGCGTATTGAGGGACAGCCATACGAGGCAATGATTAGCAAGATGATGCTTCGTTCCATGAAGCAGGCACGATATTCTGTTGAATGTACGGGACATTTTGGACTTGCATGTAAGTATTATTGTCACTTTACATCGCCAATCAGAAGATATCCTGACCTTCAGATACACAGGATAATCAAGGAAAATCTTCGCGGTGAGCTGAATGACAAGAGATTGTCACATTACAAGAAGATACTTCCGGGAGTAAGCGATGATAATTCTCTGAAGGAGAGAAGGGCAGAGGAAGCGGAACGAGATGTAATCAAGCTCAAGGAGATAGAATATATGTCAGAGCACATTGGAGAAGAATTCTCCGGAGTTGTGTCAGGAGTAACCTCAAGCTATATATTTGTTGAGCTTGAGAATACGGTTGAGGGTGCTGTCTCCGTTGCATATATGTATGACGACTGCTATTATTTCAACGAGGATATGTATGCCATGATAGGTGAGAATTCCGGCAAGAAGTATCAGCTGGGTGACAAGGTAAGAGTTAAGGTTCTCAAATGTGATAAAATTAAGAAAATTATTGATTTTTCTATAATTGATGATAATATAGAAGGAGCTGAGTAATTTGGCGAAGGAAAAGGGGACAAGATTGATTGCCAATAACAAAAAGGCATATCATGATTATTTTATAGAAGATACCTATGAGGCGGGTATTGCTCTTGTGGGTACTGAAGTAAAATCCCTCCGAATGGGCAAATGTAGTGTGAAGGAAGCATTTATCAGGATAGAAAATGAAGAGGTATTTATCTATCAGATGCATATTTCACCATATGAAAAGGGTAATATATTTAATAAGGATCCTCTTCGTACCAGAAAGCTGTTGCTTCACAAATATGAGATTAACAAGCTTATAGGTAAACAGAAGGAAAAAGGATATACATTGGTTCCCCTTCAGGTATATTTCAAGGACAGCTTAGTCAAAATTGAGGTAGGTCTTGCAAGAGGTAAGAAGCTCTATGATAAGAGGGAAGATATAGCCAAGAAGGATGCCAAGAGAGAAGCAGAGAGAGACTTTAAGATAAGGAATCTCGGATAAAAAATATACGAGGTGTGTTATGAGTCAGGAAAAGGTTGACAGGTATAAGAAGGAAAAGAAGAACAGAAGCAAGATAATTAAGAGAAAAAGATTGAAGAAAGCTCTTGCAGTGATTATTGGAGCTTGCTTGATTGGTGCTTGTATAGGTTACCCATTGGGTAAATATTTATATAAGAAGTCTGCAGAGAGACGAGCTGCAAATGCGGTTATTTCCGCAGATTCGTATGATTATTGGTCACAGCTGTATTGGTCGTCAAATTATTATGGTATGACCGGCTTGTATGAAACGGTTACATCAGATAGTGATGCCACAGACACAAATGCCACAGATACAGATGCTGATACTGAGGTCGATACAGATACTTCTTCAGATACTGACGCATCAGTGGCCAGTGATACAGATGTAAATTAATTTTCGTCTATAAACCAGGGGTTGTACTGGTTTCGACGGGGGTTTAGAAATTGCGTAAGCCATCGGTGGACCGTGACCACTCTAATAAAACGGAACTAAATATAAACGCAGACGAAAAATTAGCGTTAGCTGCCTAATTGCAGCTTGTCAGCCCTAGGCGTCCCCGCAGCTTAGGAATCTGGCATCAAAACCGCGGGAAACTCCAGAGTCAAAGCTTTGAGACCTTGGAAAATCCATGAAGCTACCAAGGTAAATAGCCTGTCTATGGGCGATTTACCGAGGGAATGTTAAAACATAGACTGTGATGGGAGAAAGCGCACTGGAAGAGCCTTCGGACGCGGGTTCAATTCCCGCCAGCTCCACTATTTGTAATGCCTCCGAAGGAGGGATTGCCTACGCAGACGCCATCCGAACTGGTTCGGATTTAGATGCGTCTGCTCCACTACTTGTGGTAAGGAGGGACCCAACGAAGTTGGGAGGATACCTTATCGCCTATTGTAATGCCTCCGAAGGAGGGATTGCCATATCCAATACGGGGATTAAGTCGTATGCATATGGTTTGATTGCAAGTCATTCAAACCATATGCCAGTGGTTATTATTAAGGGAAGTGCTCACTTCCCTTTTTTCTCTTATATCTGGTTGTTCTTTTATGTAGTTTTGGAAATTTTCGTAATTTTGTCCTTGTCTATAAAACCAATTTTTATGGTGACATAGATATGACCAATATACTGATGATTGTCCTTAAGCCTCGATGACAATAGTTTAAGATATATGATAATGACTATTGCTTATGATACAGAGAATATATGTGTATATTGTTTTATACAGTATATGATTCAAAGAACTGGAAAGGCGAGTTGGATAGAACTGGCAATAGACATAATGCTTAATCCATTATGTTTTATAGAAGGGGCATATTCTGTTGCCTTATTTCATGCTAGAGAATTATTATTAATTGAAAAAAATGTTAAGAATTTAGAAAGAATAATATTTTTCTACAATATACCAGAAAAATTGGTGGATGAAGAAGAAGCAAAATACATATCAAAGGAAATTTTAAAAGAAGAACCAGATAATGAAGTGGCACTTGGTGTATAGGTGTCTAGGTAGTGTAAAATAGTCTGTGTCTTTGGTAAAAAAATGGCTCCTTTTTGGTAAGAATTCAGATATGACAATTCTTATCGAAAAGGAGTATTTTTATGGCAGTTGCAAAGGAACAAATTCGACAGATTATCTCAGAAAACAACATTAGTAGCGTTGCAGACG
>JBJENB010000142.1:0-6258 GCA_051879975.1 Wujia sp. | reverse complement strand
ATGTAATATTCCCCGGTCTCAATACCCGCTACAAGCTCAAGGTGTTTTTGCTCGAAAGCTTCATCCAGAAAATAGCCCAGCAGGGTTACTATTGCAAACCTCTGCTGATAGGTATGTTCACTGTAAATCCATGGCTCAATCCTGTCATAAACCTTAGGTAAATCCTTCTTGAAAACCTTCGGCGAAAGCATATCACAGGTGGCCCAGTTGTCCACAAATGGCAGAAATAGCTCCAGCTTATCCAGAAGCTTATCTACATCCTGATATCTGAGCACCAGCAATGCACCATGTAAATTATTCTCCTCATAATAGTAGTGAGGCAGTGTATTTAAAAATTCATCTATGTATGGCTCGTTACATATTCTTTTGGCTAGCTTTCTAAGCTCCGGTGTTCTGACTCCTATAATCCTGTCCCTGTCTATCTCCGGCATAAGTCCGGAATGAAAATCACCATACCCAATATCCTGAAGCTTAAAGAGTTCATCAACTATCTGTTCTATCATACGTCTCTCCTCATGTACTTTTGTCCCCATGCACTCAATTATAATACAATTATTTATTTTTACAATCATGCTCATTTGCCAAGAAAAAGAGTTTTTTCTTGTATTTGTTTTTATTCTGGCTTATAATTTTTTAGTATGCTTGCTCATATAGAAACATTATGGGGTTCGGCATAAAATCATTATATGGAGAAATGAAATGTCAGACGCTTATTCAGGCTTTGCAGCAGTATATGACCAGCTTATGGACAATATTCCCTATGATGAATGGTTTAAATATCTGCATGAGCTTTTAATAGAATATGGTATAAAAAATGGCATCATTGCTGAGCTTGGGTGTGGAACAGGTTCCATCACTGAGAGAATGGCAAAGGCGGGCTATGACATGATAGGCATTGACTGCTCTGTGGAAATGTTGGAAGTTGCCCGTGAAAAAATGACCGCCAATCATTCCTCAACACTATATTTGTGTCAGGATATGAGGGAGTTTGAGCTATACGGAACAGTAAATGCAGTTATCTCATTGTGCGACAGCGTAAACTATATTATTGAACCCTCAGAGCTTCTTGAGGTTTTTAAGCTGGTCAATAATTATCTTGAAACTGAGGGTATATTTATATTTGATTTTCATACAAGACATTATTACAAAAATATTGTCAGCACCTCAACCATTGCTGAAGACAGGGATGATATCAGTTTTATTTGGGATAACTACTATGATGAGGAAGAGGACATAAACGAGCTGTCACTTAGTCTGTTTATCAGAGCTTCCGAGCTTTGCGAGAGATTGGGAGACATAGGTATAGATACGACTTCCATTTATACAAAACATGAGGAGCTTCATCTTCAGCGGGGATACACCTTGAAGGAGATGCTGGAGCTGGTAAAGCTATCGGGATTAAGACTTGAGGCCTGCTATGATGCATTTACCAGAAAACCCGCTACTGAAGAAAGTGAAAGAATATATATTATCGCGAGGGAACATACTGAATCCGGTGCCAAAAAGGATTTATCAGACAGCTTGCGATTAAGAAAGGGTTGATATTATGTCAGATTATATTGTCAGAGGAATGGCTGCCGGAAATCAGGTAAGATTCTTCGCCTGCGATTCCACAGATACAGTTGAAAAAGCAAGAACTACCCACCATACCAGTCCGGTGGTAACCGGTGCTCTGGGAAGACTCTTAACAGGTGGTGTACTGATGGGTGCCATGTGCAAGAATGACGATGATAAGCTTACTATACGAATCCAATGTCAAGGACCAATAAAGGGTATGTTAGTTGCAGCCGATTCTAAGGGACATGTAAAGGGCTATGTAAGCGAGCCTGAGGTTATGCTTCCTGCCAAGGATATAGAAAAAGCCATTGACCTTGGCGTTATGAGTGTAATAAAGGATATCGGTCTTAAGGAACCCTATGTTGGACAGACACATCTTGTGGCAAGTGACATTGCCAATGATTTGACCTACTATTTTGTGACCAGTGAACAAATTCCTTCCTCCGTTGCATGTGGTGTACTGCTTAACAGCGACACCTCTGTAGCAAAGGCAGGTGGCTTTATTATACAGCTTATGCCCTTTGCCGAGGATAAGATTATAGATGATTTGGAGAACAGGCTAAAAATCTTCTCCTTTACGACACTATTAGAGCAGGGTAAAACCGTAGAGGAAATCATTAACCTTCTCTTCGACGGATATGATGTTCATTTTACAGATACCATGGAATGTGCCTATGTATGCGATTGCAGCAAGGAAAGAGTCGAAAAGGCTGTTATCAGCATGGGTAAGGCAGAAATAGCCTCCATGATTGAGGACAATGAGCCTATAGAGATTGTGTGTGATTTCTGCAGAACCAAGTACACCTTCTCAACAGAAGAATTATTTAATATCTTAAAAAATGGAACGGCAAGCTTATAAAAGCTTGCCGAACTCCAATACCTTTTCTATACTTCCTTCAATCTTAAGCTTACCGAGTGTAAATGCCGCCACCGGGTCAAGCTTTCCATCCAAAAGCGCAAGGAAATTTTTTGACTTTATAATGATCTTAGCCTGTCTGTCATAGTACTCATATGGCTCAACAGACAGCTTGCCATTCTTGACCTCAACATAGAATGCGCCCTCGCCCTCACCGGTTATATTTACCTGTATAGCAAGAAAATCCGATACCTTGGAAGTATCCACATCCTTCAGTCTGTTTCTAACCTTATCTACTATTTCTTCGTAAGTCATTTCACTACCTCCCTGAATCATATGTATGGGCAAGAATGGGTCAAACAACCCTACCTATCCTATCGACCTTCATTTTAACAGAGATTAACTATACATTCAATAGATAATGTATATTTATTCATGGTAATTTTATCTCCTGTCTGGAATAATTTAATGCAATCTGTTATATTGTACTGGTAATAATACGAATTTGAATATCAAGCGTACAATATAATTTTAAAATATAAGCGATAAGATGATACGCCTGATTAGGAAAGGATACTATGTATGGAAATAATAGATTTACACGTACATTCAAACGCCTCAGATGGTTCACTTACTCCAACCCAGGTTGCAGATGAGGCTATACGCACAGGGCTTTCTGCCATTGCCCTGACGGATCATGATACGGTTGACGGAATCCCTGAAATTATGGAATATACCAGGGATAAGGAGCTTACGGTTATACCGGGTATAGAGCTGTCCTGCTACTACAAATCAAGAGAAATACACATATTGGGCTTTTATGTGGACTATAATAACCCGGATTTAAAGGCTGAGCTGCAGATTCTCAAGAGAGCCAGAGAGGAACGAAACCTGAAAATGGTAGAGCTTATGCAGGCAGACGGCTTACCGGTAACCATGGAGAAGCTTCTGCACGGCAATCCGGACAGTGTAATCACAAGAGCCCACTTTGCCAGAGTACTGGTCGAGGAGGGTGTGTGCCGGGACAAGGAGGTTGCATTTAAAAAATACATTGGCATCGGATGTAAATATTATCTGCCAAAGCCCCAGGTAACCTGTGAGACCGCTATGGACATTCTCAGAAAATATAGCCGTGGCGCATTTCTGGCCCATCCCCTACTCTATCATCTGGGATATCATCAAATCGAGGAACTCTTAGTATATCTCAAAGGATTAGGCTTAAAGGGTATTGAGGCTTATCATTCCTCCAACAATTCCTACGAGAGTGACAAGCTCCGCTCTCTGGCCATTAAGCATGAGCTGCTCATCTCCGGCGGTTCAGACTTTCACGGTATCGTCAAGCCTAACATCAGACTTGGTGTCGGCCGCGGAGGTATGAGAATTCCAATAAAATTGCTGGATGAAATAAAGAAGCTGTAGGTTGTCCTTCCATGTAGCAACTTATATTAAAAAACAAGCACTGCAATAGTAACTGGCACTACAATGATAACTGGCACTACAATGATAAGCACTGCAATGGTAAATTATAATATAGGTTTATGTATATATACAAAAGAAAAACGTGGGTAGAAGCATTCCGTATCTATCCACGTTTTCTTAATTATTTTGATATTTATTTGTCAATGACCATGTATCGCTTTACGGCAAAACAAATGTCAACTCAATATATACTTATTTATATACTGCTGTTCCTGTTGCAGTAATTGTGACATCATTGTTATTGGTTATATAGTATCTGTACTGTCCCGCTGCAGGAATATTAAAGGTATATGTAATTCTTCCTGAACCATTTACATAGTACATGGTTCCGTCTGGATATCTCACTCCAACCTTCACAGTCTTATTGGAAGGTGTGATATCCACAATTATATTGATATAACCCCCGGCAGTACATGAAACCAAAGCGGATAGCATCCTTACTCCCGGTTCCACTGTCCAATTGATATTTTTGGCGCCTAAATACAGAGATACAAGTGGCTCCTGCTCCTCGACAACCAGCAGTCCCTGGTCATCATCCTCAGTCTCCATGTGCAATACCAGCTCGTCACCATCAGTTTCAGCGACTGCCTCACCTATGCATATCTCCTCAGAGGTCTCAACATCCCAAGAATTATATATATTCTCAATTTTTTTCTCTGCGGCAGACACGGTGATGCTTCCGGCAGCTACCGTAATCAAGGCTACCATTGCAACAGCAAGCTTACTTGACTTAACGCCAAAATACTTCTTCATAAATCTTATCCTCCATTTCAGCTCCGCCTTACCGTCAAACCAGTTAGGCAAAAAGAAGGTTGTCCTCCTTGTCACCTTCTCCGCAATTCCCAGTATGGCAGAGAAATATGTTTTATTGGACATCTCATTACAACAGCATCTGTAATCGCAACTAATCTCGGAAAAGGCCCGAAACAAGACAAACATCATCCAACTGATGGGATTAAAATAGTATATGGTGCATATCGCCAACATAAGAGGTTTCCAGATGGTATCCCTCTGCTTATAATGATACAGCTCATGCTGAAGCACTATATCCAGCTCCTCATCCGTCAGCTCCTCCGGCGGAAGATAGATACAGGGTCTAAGCATCCCGACTATAAACGGAGAGTCAATAAGCATTCCCTGACGTATTCTGATTTTACGACGGATACCCAGCCTTGTCTTCACAGTCTCCAGAATATCATATAGCCTTTTATCCTCCGGCAGTCTCCTTCCGCACCTGATAACCAGCTTTACTATATGGAAAGCCTGGTACAGTACTACAAATAACAGTAGTATAAGATACCACTTAATGACAACACTATGTATCTCGGTAATTTGTCTGTTTACATCCGGAAAAATATTATTTCCATCCTCGAAATTATAGTACCTGTATATCACATAGATCAGTCCCACCGGCACGATAAAAATAGTCATGACCAGCTTCTGAAAATTATACAATACCCTTGCATTCTTATTTCTTCCCAAAGCAAGGACAATCACCATCCATAACAGACCAACGGAAATCTGCGCTACAGACGAAATCAATAATGACTCAGCCAGCACATTAATCCAATTCATCAATCATCCTCTTGATTTCAGCCTTCTCTTCAGCGGTAAGATTATTGATCTTAAAGATATTAGACACAAACTTAACCGGTGAATTGCCAAACCAGAATCTCTGATATTTGGCCATAAGTCCATCCCTGAACTCATCCTCATCGCGAATAGGGGTAAATATAGTAAGTCCCTTTCTGTGAGAAGTGATAAAGCCCTTATCCTTAAGATTCTTAAGGAATGTGTAAACAGTGGTATCCTTGTAGTCAAGCTTATAATTATTTCTAAGCTTTTCCATTACCTCCTGACAGGTTGTAGACTCACCTGCATCCCATACACACTTCATCGTAATTAATTCGCAATCTGATAATTCTGAACGTCGCATAACAATCCTCCATTAAATTTCATTATAGCCCGATTCTTCTACAGAAATCGAACAATTTTCATACAAACATACAATTTAAATATAATTTAAAATATTACATAAGTCAACTAAAAATACGACCGAAACGGTCGTATTTTTAGAAATATTATGCAAGCTTTGATTTTGCAACCTCAACAACCTTTGAGAATCCCTCAGGGTCATTGATTGCCATCTCTGAAAGCATCTTTCTGTTAAGATCCACTTCAGCCAGCTTCAATCCATGCATAAGCTTGCTGTATGAAAGTCCATTCATTCTTGCTGCTGCATTGATACGTGCAATCCAAAGCTGTCTGAACTGTCTCTTTCTCTGCTTTCTGCCTGCATAAGATGATGTCAAAGCTCTCATAACTGACTGCTTTGCTACTCTGTACTGCTTTGATCTGGCTCCCTT
>JBJENB010000141.1:0-6261 GCA_051879975.1 Wujia sp. | reverse complement strand
ATCGCCGGGTACGCCCACTATTCGCTTAACCAATACACCGGATACTCCATCACAACGAAAGGCTATTACATCTCCCCTATCAAAATCCCTGTTATGCTTGTCTATTATTACCAGCGAAAGATTGTGATAAGTCGGCTTCATGGAATCACCCTGTATGAGCATAAACTGATAGAAATACCTTGATACAAGCATGGCCGCAACAAATAAGGCTATTGTTATTAGCCCAAATATAATTTTATTTGTATTTTTGTTCTTATTCCGAGCCATATTATTTTCTATTCTAAACATACAAGATAACGCATGAAGCTTTTCTTATTTTCAACCGCTGTAGTTGTAGGTCTTCCCAGGTCAGCTCTTGCTCCTATTGAACACTTTACCTCTAGCATCGAGAGTACTCCAAGCTTTGATATCTTGTTTAATTCCCTGTCCAAATCATCAAAATTATCTACGCTTGCTGCATACTCA
Organism: Wujia sp.; assembly: GCA_051879975.1. GTDB lineage: Bacteria > Bacillota > Clostridia > Lachnospirales > Lachnospiraceae > Coprococcus_C. The sequence goes on along the minus strand of JBJENB010000141.1, from coordinate 5,796 downwards.
TATCCACATGCCTTCGCAATTGAAACAATGTCCATTCCACCGGCAACCGTCGGAAGTCCACCAACCGTCTCGTGAGCTTCGTTATTAATGACAACATGAATCATATTGGATGGCTTCTGGGCACCGATTACTGCCATTGAACCCATGTGCATAAGCACCGCACCATCTCCGTCAATACACCATATAGTTGTATTTGGCTTATTCAAAGCTATTCCCAGGGCAATTGATGAGCTGTGTCCCATACAGCCTACAGTGAGGAAATCCTTGCCATGTCCCTCATTCTTAGCCTCCCTTATCTCAAATAGCTCCCTGCTGGCCTTACCTGTTGTTGATACCACCGGCGAATCACCGGATACAGCTACTATATGCTTGATAATATCTTCTCTTGACATTGTATATTCGTTCTTATATTCTGTTTTACCCTTATACTCAAGGGCACCCTTTCTTACTACAAAGCCTACGCTCTTACCCTCTGCAAGCTTTGCTCTAAACTCAGTCATTACATTCTGAATGTCCTCAACAGTTGTACTCTTATCCACAATATAATTGCTGATATCCATATCGTCCAAAAGCTTTACCGTTACCTCTCCCTGATAAATGTGCTGTGGCTCGTCATGAACGCCCGGTTCACCTCTCCAACCCACCACAAATATACACGGAATGGCATACACCTTATCATTCAGAAGTGATGCTACAGGGTTGATTATATTGCCCTGTCCACTGTTCTGCATGTAAACCGCAGGAACCTTACCGGTAGCAAGGTGGTAGCCTGCTGCCAGTGCTGTACAGTTCCCCTCATTTGCCGCGATTACGTGATGTTTGCCGTCTATTCCATAAGTATCCATCAGATAATCACCTAACGGCTTTAGTAAAGAATCCGGTACACCGGAATAAAAGTCCGCACCTAATACATCTATAAAATCATTAACCTGCATCTTTTCCTCTCCTAAAACTTAATATTTCTTAATATTAATTTACTACTCTTTTGACCCAATATATTGAACTTATACAAATATCTGTTTTTTCTTGCATCATTTTATAATTCAGCCATGGTTTCTCTCACCTTCATAAGCTCATCCACAGTATCAATCTCAATAATGCTTCCCTCTTCTACCGGGGTGACAACCAGCTTAAGCTTATCCAGATTATTATTTACCACATCATCCCAGAACATATCCTCATAGTCGTCCTTCCCATATGCTTCTTCGATTGCATCGGCAAGTATTTTACCATCCTTCTCTGCAAGATATGCAATTCCTACCATGTTGTAGCAGTCAGTTCCACCTTTGCCAACCCGGGATATGTATCCATTCTCTTCCTGTTCAAACACCCAGTCATCCGAATAGCCCTTAACCATTTTGCCAAAATAGCAGCTCCTGTCAGGTGTTTTGCCAAACACCTCCGGATTCTTGATATATAGGTCTGCCTCACATACATAGCAATCCCCTTGTCTCAACACCTCTCTTGCATAATATACAGAGGAGATATTATTAATTGTCTCATATACATCGTTTCTGATTATATAAATATTATCATACTTTTCTGTAAGATAGCCAAACTGCTCACCCAGATAGCCAACTACAATATAAATGTTTTCAACACCGATATACTGTAGTCCTGCTATTACGGTTTCTATCATAGGCTTTCCGCACACATCAATAAGAGGCTTTGGCTTGTCATTGGTAAGCGGACGCATCCTTGAACCAAGACCTGATGCCATCAGTATTGCATTTGCCATCACCACACCTCCTAGAGCTCGTCAATCAGAGAAATAATATTCTTTATTGACATAAGGTTATCGTCCACCTCTTTAGCCCTATGGTGCTTCAGTATACTCTTGGCAGTATTCTCCATAGCCGGAAATGCACTTCTGGTCAGCTGATTAGCATAGATAACCACATTTACGCCATGCTCCGCAAGCTCCGACTCATATATGGTATTGAATGAGGTAGGAACCACAACGATAGGAGTTTTCTTGTCCTCGCTTCTGAATATGTCACAGAATTCCAGTATTTCATCCGGCTCCTTCTTCCTGCTGTGAATCATAATTCCGTCAGCACCGGCCTTTACATACGCTCTTGCCCTTGCAAGGGCATCCTCCATTCCCTGTTCCAGAATCAGACTCTCAATTCTGGCAATAATCATAAATTCATCCGTAAGCTGAATCTTCTTACCCGCTTCAATCTTCCTACAGAAATTCTCTATTGTATCCTGAGTCTGTTCAACCTCAGTACCAAACAGTGAGTTTTTCTTAAGCCCCACCTTATCCTCTATGATAACTGCAGAAACACCCATACGCTCCAGAGTTCGAACATAATATACAAAATGCTCTACCAATCCGCCGGTATCTCCATCAAAGATAATAGGTTTGGTGGTAACCTCCATCACATCATCAATAGTTCTGAATCTTGAAGTCATATCCACAAGCTCTATGTCGGGCTTTCCCTTGGCAGTAGAATCACAGAGTGAGCTTATCCACATAGCATCAAACTGGTCCAAATCCTTTCCATTGTCATTTTCCACTATGGTCTTCTCAGCTATAAGTCCTGTGAGACCATTATGTACCTCTATAGCCTTGACAATTGGGCGAAGTTCTATCGCCTGTCTGAGTCTCTTACGTCTATGCTCAGGCATAGCCAGCTTCTCCTTGAGCTGGTCATCTATTCTCTTAACATGATCATTATAGGTATATGGAACATCAATAATCTCTCCTCCATATTCCTTTATAAGCTTCTCAACATTATCCCTTATTGCCTTGGTCGGTCCTGTAGTCCAGTTATCTCCATGTACAACGTAATCCGGCTTTATTGCTTCTATTACCTTGTCATACATTACCTCGTCCTGTACCACAACCTCCGATACACCCGGGATATCCTTTACAATCTGGATTCTGGTCTCAAAAGAAACTGTAGGAAATCTGTTAAACTTTATCAAAGCTTCGTCCGTTAATACTCCCACTATAACCTCACCATACTGTTTTGCTACATTAATTATATTCAGGTGACCCTCATGAATCACATCTGTACAAAAGCATGTATATACCCTCTTCATTTCAAACCCCACTTTACTTATATATTACCGGTATTGCAATGTTATTTTCTTCCATTGCTTCCTTAAGAACCTTAAAGAACTCTACGATATCCTCCTCATCTATCGCTCCCAATGCACATAATCGAAATGTATTGGTAGTTGATATTTTGCCGGGATAGATTGTAAAGCCTCTCTCATAGCAGTAATCGTGTACCTTTTCAAAACTCCAATTCGGGTCATCCGGATAAAGCACCGATACAACCAGTCCTGTCTGCCACTCTCTCTTGATGATGTCCTTAAACCCAAGCTCATCCAAACCCTTATGAATGGCATTAAATACTCTGGTATGTCTAGCCCACTTGTTCTCCTCACCCTCAGCAAAATACTCCTCGAGGGCCTGAACTGTAGCATAGACAGTCTGGACAGGTGGTGTAAAATGCATTTCCCCTGTCTTCTCAAAATATTCGTACTGTAAATACAAATTGCAATAATATGATCTCTTCGGATAGTTCTTGGACTCCTCAATGATTGCCTTGTTGCCAATTATAAATGAAAGTCCTGTCATTGACATAAGTCCCTTCTGAGCAGATGCCATACAGAAATCAATGTTATCTCTCTCAATATCAATCGGTACCATGGCAAGGGTTGAGGTTGTATCCACCACAAAGATTGCAGAATACTTGTGTGCAAGAGCACCTATCTCCCTGATTGGATTCAGTATTCCGGTTCCCGTCTCATTATGGGTTGTGTAAACAAGAGCTATATCCGGATGGTCTGCCAGACATCTCTCTACAAGGGCAAGGTCTGGTCGCTCATCTACAGGAAATGTGAGGTTGATAAATGGCAGGCCATAATACTCACATATTTCCGCACCCCTTGAACTATAAGCACCATTATTTACAATGAGTATTTTCTTGTCAGCCGGAAGTAATGAGTTGAGGCAGATATCCATATTGATGGTTCCCGAACCACAGAACAATACTGAGGTATATTTTTCCTCATCGGCATGGACAACCTTAAGCAAATCCTTTCTCAGATTCTTCATCATATCCGCGAATTCCTTCTCTCTCGGACATATATCAGGTACTATCTGAGCCATTTTAACGGTATCTGTTGTGGTAGATGGTCCCGGATTCAGCAAAACATTTCTCTTAATATTCATAAATTGTAATCTCCCTTTACCATATCTTTATATCATCAGACTCTACAATCTTATGTGAATTCTCGCTTAAGCCCAGCTTATTGCCAATTGCCTTCTTTATTTTTCTTCCGTATACACCAAAAAAAGCTCCCAGCGATACAACAATACCCGATATAACCTGTATAAGATATGTAATAACAGATGGATCAATATAAGCCTGACCATTTAGGCCAAAGAAAAGCATAAAATGAAAGAACATAAATCCACAGACAAATGTGCAAGAAATTATTTTTTTTAACCTGTTAAATCTCATCTTATTTCTCCTAAACCAATCTGTATCGGCACGATTTATTCCATAAATCCTGCCATGTCGTCGGAATCGATTTTTAGTATGTTAAAACGCATAATTCGACACAACACTTGAATAGTATATCACACTTTACTGGATATTTACATTAAAATTATATTAATAAGTATTAAAATTATATTATTGGAAATTTCTTGAATTTATCAAAACAGAATTCGTAATTTTATTATAAAAAAAATTTAGGAGTGTTTTTCAACACCCCCCATTTCTTCTCAAGCTTATCAGCCTATTTTGTGTCACCATCAAATATATCCTCATCACAATATTGCTCACATTTATCCTTTAATTCAACAAATAAATCATAATAACCGGTTATAATGTCATTAAAGACTTCACCGGCATAGGTTCCATCATAATCATGAGCCAATTGATTCCTGGTATTTAGCATTTTAAGCCATGTGTCACTATTGATTATTCCATTAGTGAAGGCCATTCGCAAAACCTCCCTTGGAGAGCCAATTGCAAAATCAACGATACCCATATTTTTTACAAGTATATCCTTCATCATTTTCCACGCGATGTCAAAGGTCAGATTAAAAATCTGAACTGTACCCTCCAGGACAAAATCTGCATTTCTATCTGCATTTCTGCTTTTCGAAAGATTATTCAAGCTCCTACAAAATGAATTATAACGATTAATAAATTTGCTTTGCATATATTCTAATATCCTCCAATAAAAACTCGTTGTGAATATCATCATAATTGAAAATATCTATTTTTCTTAATGTCTGAATTTGGTCAATTTTCTCTTCAAGCTGTACTATATCTTTGCATCCATATACCACAAAATCAACATCGCTTCTATCAGTATTTGTTCCCGTAGCAAAAGAGCCAAATAAGCTTAAATGTTCTACGCCATTTTCTTTACAAATGGACATAACCTGATTAATAATTTCCTCAATAGGCATTGTATCCATGCCAATACCTCCAATACCACCTTTTTCATTATTATAAATTATAACAATAAAAAGTCAACTCTGATGCTTCAGAGTTGACTTCCTATAAAACATATATGCTAATACATATACAAGTAATTACATTTTAAAAAAATTACTTATTAGCTGCCTCAGCCTTAAGTGCTGCAGTAAGAGCAGGAACAATCTTGTTGAGATCTCCAACAACACCGTAATCTGCTACATCAAAGATAGGAGCATCCGGATCCTTGTTGATTGCAACGATGATGTCTGACTCCTCCATACCTGCAACATGCTGAATTGCACCTGAGATACCGATTGCAAAGTAAACCTGTGGACGAACA
>JBJENB010000140.1:0-26860 GCA_051879975.1 Wujia sp. | reverse complement strand
AACATTTGATGTTTCCCTTGAGGAATTAGCAAAGATGGATTATCGTGAGGTTGCCTACAATGTCATGAAGCTTATGCTTACTGATTTTACCGAGGAAGAGCTGAAACACTGTATTAATAGCGCATATGATGATAAATTTGATACAAAGGACATTGCTCCGATTGTAAAAAAAGCAGGAGCTTATTACCTTGAGCTGTTCCATGGCTCAACAATTGCATTTAAGGATATGGCACTTTCCATTCTCCCTTATCTTCTTGTTACATCAGCTAAGAAGAACAATGTTAAAAATGAAATTGTTATTCTGACCGCAACATCAGGAGATACGGGTAAGGCTGCTCTTGCAGGCTTTGCAGATGTACCGGGTACAAAGATAATCGTTTTCTATCCTAAGAATGGAGTAAGTCCTATTCAGGAGAAGCAGATGGTTACCCAGAAGGGGGATAATACATTTGTAGTAGGGATTACAGGGAATTTTGATGATGCACAGACCGGTGTCAAGAAAATGTTTTCAGACGTTGCGTTAAATGAGTACCTGGCTACGAAGGGATATCAGTTCTCCTCTGCAAATTCAATCAATATAGGACGTCTTGTTCCACAGATGGTTTACTATGTATACGCATACACAAGACTTGTTGCAAATGGTGAGATTAAGGCAGGGGACAAGATCAATGTAGTTGTTCCTACCGGAAATTTCGGTAACATTCTTGCCGCATATTATGCTAAGCAGATGGGACTTCCAATCAACAAATTTATCTGTGCATCAAATGAGAATAAGGTATTATATGACTTCTTCTCAACAGGAAATTACAATAGAAACAGAGAATTTATATTAACCAGTTCTCCTTCAATGGATATTCTCATTTCAAGCAATCTTGAGAGACTTATCTATAGAATTGCAGGTAATGATGCGACGGTAAATAAGGATTTGATGAATGCACTTTCAGGCAAGGGAGAGTACACAATTACAGATGCCATGAAGGAAGGCTTAAAGGATTTCTATGGAAATTATGCTTCTGAGGCAGAGACCTCTGCTACCATTAAGAAGATATATGAGTCGGACGGTTATATCATGGATACCCATACTGCAGTTGCTGCAACAGTTTATGATAAGTATCTTGCTGATACCGGGGATACACTTCCTACTGTTATAGCATCTACAGCAAGTCCATATAAATTCACAAGAAGTGTTATGAATTCCATTGATCCGAATTATGATAAGAAGAGCGATTTCGAGCTTGTTGATGAACTGGAGAAGCTTTCCGGTGTCAAGGTACCACAGGCAATTGAGGATATCAGGACAGCTCCTGTGCGACATGATACAGTTTGTAACAAGGAGGATATGCTCAAGGTTGTAAAGGAATTTCTGGGAGTATAAAATCACAAAATTTTATTAGACAGTTCATTTGTACCATCCTGTCTTAAAACAAAACTAGGACAACAGACTATGACATATTGAGGGCATAGGTACGTTGTTGCGTGCTTATGCTCTTTTTTTCGAGGAGGATATATGTATACCTTAAAAACAAATTCAAGCTTTGATAGTGCACATTTTCTTGCAGGCTATGAGGGTAAGTGTGCCAACATACATGGGCATCGCTGGACCGTTGAAGTGGAGGTTGGAAGCGATAATCTTGAAAAAGAGGGAACAAATCGTGGCATGATTATCGATTTTTCAAAGCTGAAGGAGGATTTGACTATTATAACGGATGCTCTTGACCACAGCCTGATTGTTGAAGCAGGCAGTCTAAAGGAAAAGACAATAGAAGCACTAAAGGAAGAAAATTTCAAACTTGTGGAGGTAATGTTTCGACCTACTGCAGAAAATTTTTCTGAATTTTTTTATAGTGAGATGAGGAAAAAGGGATATCAGGTAATTAAGGTAACGGTTTATGAAACTCCGAATAACTGTGCATCATATTATGAGTAAATACTTTGAATTATGGAAAGGTTTTTATGGAAAAGTATAAAGTAGTAGAAAAATTCATAAGTATAAATGGAGAGGGACAGCTGGCTGGTGAGCTGGCATGTTTTATAAGATTTGCCGGTTGTAATCTAAATTGTATATACTGCGATACAAGCTGGGCAAATGAAGCTGATGCTCCCTTTGAAATCATGAGTAAGGAGGAGATTTACGCATATATAAAAGAATGTGGAGTAAGAAATGTTACTCTGACAGGGGGCGAGCCTCTGCTTCAGGAGAATATCGGAAGCTTACTCACCATGTTATCCGGTGATGATGGACTTAAGATTGAGGTTGAAACAAATGGTGCGGTCAGTCTCATGGATTATATTACCATAAGTGACAGAATCCGCTATACTGTAGACTATAAGCTTCCTGCAAGTGGCATGGAGAGCAGGATGTTAGACGAAAATTTTAGGAATGTAAGAGAAATAGATACGGTGAAATTTGTAGCGTCAGATGAATATGACCTGGATGTGGCAAGAGAAATCATTGACAGATATCAATTGCTGGACAGAACAAAGGTTTATATCAGTACCTGTTATGGTGAGCTTTCACCAAAACAGGCTGTGGAGTATATGATTAGTCACAAAATGAATGGAGTAAGATTACAGCTTCAGCTTCATAAATATATTTGGGAGCCGAATAGAAAGGGAGTATAAAATGGCGATAGATAAAGCTGCAATAAAAGAACATATAAGGGGAATACTGGTTGCCTTGGGGGATGATCCTGAACGCGAGGGCTTGAAGGATACTCCTGACAGGGTGGCAAGGATGTACGAGGAAGTATTTGCCGGTATGAATTATACCAATGATGAAATAGCAGATATGTTCAATAAGACCTTTGAAAAGCCTGGAGAGGACGCCGGTGAGTTGGTCGTGGTAAAGGATATAGAGATCTTTAGTTACTGTGAGCATCACATGGCATTAATGTATGATATGAAGGTGGCTGTGGCGTACATTCCTACAGACAGGGTTATAGGCTTAAGCAAAATTGCAAGAATAGCGGATATGGTTGGCAAGCGGCTTCAGCTTCAGGAGAGGATAGGAACAGATATAGCATATATAATGAGTAAGGTTACTAATTCCCCGGATGTGGCAGTTATCATTGAGGGCTGTCATAGCTGTATGACTGCGCGAGGAATAAAGAATACAGGTTCAAAAACCGTTACCACGACACTGAGAGGACGATTTAAGGATGATGAGAAGCTATATAAAAGGCTGCTCTTGCTGATAGGAGGAAATAAGAATGAAGAATAAAAATTCGGCAGTTGTTGTCTTCAGTGGAGGACAGGATAGCACAACCTGTCTGTTGTGGGCATTAAATAAATATAATAAAGTATACGCTGTATCCTTTGACTATGGTCAGAGGCATAAGCTTGAGCTTGAATGTGCGGCAAAAATATGTGAGAAGCTTAAGGTGGAGCATACCATACTAGACATGGGGTTACTCAATCAGCTTGCACCAAATTCATTGACGAGAACGGATATTTTGGTAGATGAAAATGCACCGGAGGAGGGTACACCAAATTCCTTTGTAGACGGAAGAAACATGGTATTTTTGACCTTTGTTGCTATATTTGCAAAACAGAAGGGAATTACAGATATTATAACCGGTGTTTCCCAGAGCGATTTTTCAGGATATCCGGATTGTAGAGATGTATTTATCAAGTCACTCAATGTTACACTGAACTTGGCAATGGACCATGAATTTGATATAATAACACCATTGATGTGGATCAACAAGGAAGAGACCTGGGAGCTGGCAGACAAATTAGGTGGATTTGATATAGTTAGAAATATGACGTTGACATGTTATAACGGCATTATGGGAGATGGCTGTGGAAATTGTCCTGCCTGCAAGCTCAGAAAAAAAGGATTAGATGATTATCTTGCCCGAAGATAAGGATTTCTAAGGAGATTATTGTAAATGAAAAAGCTTTTATTTGTAATAAATCCAAAGGCTGGAAAGACAGCAATAAAAAATGATTTCTTTGATATTATGCTTGCATTTTCGGAAGCAGGTTACGAGGTTGCACCTTATTTTACTACCGGATCTGATGATGCAGAGAGAAAGCTTATTGCTGATGGAGCAGATTATGATTTGATAGTTTGTGCGGGTGGAGACGGCACTTTGGAAAACACAGTCTGTGGTTACATGAAAATGGGAGATAAAAAGGCACCCCTTGGATATATACCTGTCGGAACTACCAATGATTTTGCCAGAAGTCATAAGATTTCAAGAAGACCTCTTGAAGCCGCAAAGCAGATTATAGATGGAAAGATATCTCAGATAGACGTAGGCAAATTTGATGACAAGTATTTTATCTATATTGCGGCATTTGGTATATTTACGGATATATCCTACACCACAAAACAGTCCCTTAAGAAGGTTATGGGTCATTCTGCATATGTGCTTGAGGGGATAAAAAACATAGCAAATGTTAAGAGCTACAAGATCAGAGGAGAATTTGACGGAGCATTACTTACAGGAAGCTATATATACGGCATGGTAACCAATTCAATGTCAGTGGCAGGCTTTAAGATAAGAGGGACAAAGCATGCTATATTGGACGATGGAAAGTTTGACTGTCTGTTCATAAGAACACCGAAGAATCCTGCAGAGCTTCAAAGTATTATAACCGCCATGCTTACCAATGAAATAGATGGAAATGAAATGTTCTTCGAATTTAAGGCATCCCGTGTTAAAATTGAGTGCGAGGAGGCTATTCCATGGACTATTGATGGTGAATTCGGGGGCGATAAAACAGAGGTTGTAATTAACAATGAAAAACAGGCGATTCGTATATTGATGAGTTCGAAGACAGATTATAATTTTGACGATGAAATAGCCATAACAGAAGGTGAAGGTAATGATGACGGCTATGATTCAGAAGATGACATCTTTTTCGCTGAAAACATCGATAATGTAGAAGTTGTTCATGAAACGGACGATGATAAAAGTAATGAAGCCACCCGTGAAACAGATGATATCGAAAATATAAACGACATGATTCTAAAATGGAAAAATAATAGTTAATTAGGGGGAAAAGAAATGGGAAAATATTTTGGGACGGATGGTTTTAGAGGTGAGGCCAATATCGACTTAACTGTAGAGCATGCCTATAAGGTAGGAAGATATCTCGGATATTATTTCAGTAAAGAAAAGAATGGAGATAAGGTAAGGGTCGTTATTGGCAAGGATACCAGAAGATCCAGTTACATGTTTGAATACTCCCTTGTTGCTGGCTTGACAGCAAGTGGCGCTGATGTCTATCTGATGCATGTTACACCGACTCCAAGCGTTTCTTACATAGTGAGAACAGATGAGTTTGATTGCGGAATTATGATTTCTGCAAGCCACAATCCCTTTTATGACAATGGAATAAAGATAATAAACAATCAGGGCTCAAAGATGGATGCTGCTGTTGAAAATGAAATTGAGCGGTACATAGATGGTGAGATACCGGAGATTCCTTTTGCTACAAGGGAAAATATCGGTAAAACCACAGATTATTCCATGGGAAGAAACAGATATATAGGTTATCTTATGACTGTACCAACCAGATCCTTTAAAAATCTCAGAGTTGGTCTTGACTGTGCAAACGGTGCTGCATCCACAGTCGCCAAGGCGGTATTCGATGCTCTTGGCGCAAAGACATTTGTAATAAATAATTCACCGGATGGAACAAATATTAATACAGATTGTGGTTCAACACATATTGAGGGCTTGCAAAGCTTTGTTGTGGAAAATCAGCTTGATGTGGGCTTTGCCTATGACGGAGATGCAGACAGATGTCAGTGCGTGAATGAGAAGGGTGAGCTGGTAGACGGAGATGCAATTCTTTATGTTTGTGGTAAATATCTTAAAGAAAATGGTCGCCTGAACAAGAATACCGTAGTTACAACCGTTATGTCTAATCTGGGACTATACAAGGCATTTGATGCAGAGGGAATAGAATATGCAAAGACTGCTGTTGGTGACAAGTTTGTATATGAGTGTATGATAGACAACGGATATATATTAGGAGGAGAGCAGAGTGGACATATAATTTTCTCAAAGAATGCAAGAACCGGTGATGGTGTGCTTACTTCCCTGAAAATGATGGAGGTAATGATTGAGAATAAGTGTTCTATGTCTGAGCTTACAAGGGATTTGAATATATATCCTCAGCTTCTTGTAAATGTTAAGGTAAGCAGCAAGAGTGCAGTAATGAGTGATGAGGATGTACTTGTAGCAGCGAAGAAAGTGGAGGAAGCTTTAGGCGACGATGGACGAATATTATTAAGACAGAGCGGAACTGAACCATTAATAAGGGTTATGGTGGAGGCGAAGACAGATGCTATCTGTAAGGAGCATGTGGATGCTGTGGTAGCCGTAATAAGAGCCAAGGGATACGAAATAGAATAGAAAACAAAATCTGAAGTGAATTGCGTTTCTGAAAAGAATAAAGGCTGTGGATAAAACCACAGCCTTTATTCTTTTCAGAAATGGACTCAAAAAAGCTTAAAGAGTTGAGGCGTATTCCTCAAAAATATGATCATACATCGATGGAAGACCAACAAATTCACAACCATATCTGTATCCTGACTCCCCGATAGGCGTACAGTACAGAATCTTTACAACCGAAAGAATAATCTCATCTGTGGTCTCAAACTCAAGAGTTGCATTGAAATAATAATTAACAGGGAGCTTTGATTCAGACATAAAACCAATACCGGCTTTGGAAATGTCAAATACCTCAATCTCCGTATCAATTGAATCAATTCTGATTCCATCCTGTTTGAAAAGATTGGAAACCTCAAGCTTGAGCTTTATGGGAAGTCTTTCGTATTTTCTTTTTTCCTGCATAATAACCCTCCGAAAAACATATAATATTACGTTTCATTTATCATATTTCATAATTATATCAAAAAAAAGACGATAATGCTATACAAAATGTAGATTAATCATTAATAATTACAAACTATTTGACAGTTTTGACTAACTAAGGCATAATTTATTTGGTAAAAATATAGTACATATACATTTATGATAGAGAAGGAGAAAAGAAAATGAGTAACGACAAGTATGTAAGCCCTTTGTCAGAGAGATATGCAAGCAGGGAAATGCAGTATATTTTCTCACCTGATATGAAGTTTAAGACCTGGAGGAGACTCTGGATAGCTCTGGCAGAGACAGAGAAGGAGCTGGGCTTAAAGGATGCAGACGGCAATCCAAGAATAACGGACGAGCAGATAGAGGAGCTTAAAAGCCACGTGGACGATATCAATTATGATGTGGCAAAGGAGCGTGAGAAGCTTGTAAGACATGATGTAATGAGTCATGTATATGCTTATGGACAGCAGTGCCCGAAGGCAGCAGGAATCATTCACCTTGGAGCTACAAGCTGCTATGTCGGAGACAACACAGATGTTATCGTAATGACAGAGGCACTTAAGCTTGTTAGAAAAAAACTCATTAATGTAATAGATGAATTGGCAAAATTTGCGGATAAGTATAAGAGTCTTCCGACCCTTGCATTTACACACTTTCAGCCGGCACAGCCAACCACTGTAGGAAAGAGGGCAACCCTGTGGATTCAGGAGCTTATGCTTGATTTGTCAGATATTGAATACATGATTGACCAGCAGAAGCTGCTTGGCTCTAAGGGTACTACAGGAACCCAGGCAAGCTTCCTTGAGCTTTTTAACGGTGATCATGAAACAATCAAGAAGATAGACGGAATGATAGCAAAGAAAATGGGCTTTGAAGCCTGCTATCCGGTTTCAGGACAGACCTATTCCCGTAAGGTTGATGCAAGAGTGTTAAACGTATTAAGCGGAATAGCAATGAGTGCTCATAAGTTTTCGAATGACATCAGACTTCTTCAGCACTTAAAGGAAATCGAAGAGCCTTTCGAGAAGAATCAGATTGGTTCATCAGCTATGGCATATAAGAGAAATCCAATGAGAAGCGAGAGAATTGCCTCTCTTGCAAATTATGTTATGGTTGATTCTTTAAATCCGGCAATCACAGCGGCAACACAATGGTTTGAGAGGACACTTGATGATTCTGCAAATAAGAGAATCTCTGTTCCGGAAGCATTTCTTGCTGTTGACGGAATACTTGATCTTTACTTAAATGTCGTAGACGGACTTGTAGTATACGATAAGGTAATTTATCAGAGATTTATGAAGGAGATTCCTTTCATGGCGACAGAGAATATCATGATGGATGCTGTCAAGCGTGGTGGTAATCGCCAGGAGCTTCATGAGAAGATAAGAGAGTATTCAATGATGGCAGGTGAGCAGGTCAAGAAGTATGGTAATGAGAATAACCTAGTGGACCTTATTGCTGCGGATGAGGCATTTGGCATGAGTAAGGAGGAAATTGTGGCACTTCTTGAGCCAATTAACTTTGTAGGACGTGCACCTGAGCAGACTGAGGAGTTTCTTGAGGCGGTAGTTAAGCCTGTTCTGGATGCCAATAAGGATATACTGGGAGTTAAGGCTGAGATAAATGTTTAAAAAATATTTGTTTAGAACAAATATTAGCTTTACTTATGAAAAATCCTATTATATACTATCAATTGTGTGACTTATTAATTATTATATCGAAGGTTTAAACTGTATTGCCATAGAGTGATAAAGCTTAGATTAAGTGGAGGTATTGTCAATGGTTAAGGCCGTAGTTGGAGCCAATTGGGGTGACGAAGGAAAAGGAAAAATAACAGATATGTTAGCGGAAAAGGCTGACATAATCATTAGATTTCAGGGTGGTGCTAATGCAGGACATACAATAGTGAATAACTATGGTAAGTTTGCGTTACATACATTGCCATCGGGTGTGTTTTACGACCACACTACAAGCATCATAGGAAATGGTGTAGCTCTAGACATTCCAAAGCTGTTTAGTGAGGTAAAGTCTATTATAGATAAAGGTGTTCCCGCACCTAAGCTTCTTGTTTCAGACAGATGTCAGATTGTTATGCCGTATCATGTATTGTTTGATACATACGAGGAGGAGAGACTTGCAGGTAAATCCTTCGGTTCTACGAAGTCAGGTATAGCTCCTTTTTATTCAGATAAGTATGCAAAGATAGGCTTTCAGGTAAGTGAGCTCTTTGATGATGAGGCTTCACTGAAAGATAAGATATCAAGAGTAATCGCTGCAAAGAATGTTTTACTTGAGCATCTTTATCATAAGCCGCTTCTTTCAGTTGATGAGATATATACAACACTCATGGAGTATAAGGCCATGGTTGAACCATATGTCTGTGATGTATCGGCATACCTTTATGAGGCAATCAAGGCCGGCAAGAACATTCTTCTTGAGGGACAGCTGGGTTCCATGAAGGACCCTGACCATGGTATATATCCTATGGTTACTTCCTCTTCAACACTTGCCGCCTACGGAGCAATTGGTGCAGGTATTGCTCCTTATGAAATCAAGAAGGTTGTTACCGTATGTAAGGCGTACTCAAGTGCAGTTGGTGCAGGCGAGTTTGTAAGCGAGATATTTGGTGAAGAGGCAGATGAGCTTAGACGTCGCGGCGGAGACGGCGGAGAGTACGGTGCAACTACCGGAAGACCAAGACGAATGGGTTGGTTTGACTGTGTTGCTTCTAAGTATGGCTGTCGTATTCAGGGAACGACAGATGTTGCATTTACCGTACTTGATGTACTCGGCTATCTTGATGAGATTCCTGTATGTGTCGGATATGAGATTGACGGAGAGGTTACTACAGACTTCCCTACTACAACTAAGCTTAAGAAAGCAAAGCCGGTATATGAGGTTCTTCCGGGCTGGAAGGAAGATATAAGAGGCATTAAGAATTATGATGAGCTTCCTGAAAACTGCAGAAGGTACATCGAGTTCATAGAAAAACAGATAGGCTTCCCAATTACCATGATATCAAATGGACCGGGAAGAAGCGATATAATTTATAGAGGCTACCAAGAGTAGAAGCTTACAAGGGTGTAGGGCTATTGATGTACAATGAGTATCCTACACCCTTTACGTTATATAACAAACCCAATGTATTAATTGCAGAAAGGATGCAGTAATGAGCTACACATATACGGTTCAGAAGCGAAAATCAAATAGAAGTGCCTATAGAATTCTTGGAATAGTATTTATAATTGTGGCGGCACTTCAGTTAGTAACCCTGATAATGGGATATGGAAAATATTTAATGCTTACGGCATTGTTTGTTGTGCTGCTTGGCAGCTATGGAGTATATTTGACTATTATGTCATTTCGTAAGCAGGCTTATGATATTACCTATCGGTTTGACGATTCGGGTATGAAGGTTACTCACAGGTATGGGGAGACTATGTATACCTTTGATGATATTGATTTTATAACCATGGTAATAGCGGATGAACACCAGATATTCTATATGCTGAATGTTAAGGCAGGTAAGGATATATACACAATTCCTTTTACAATGAAAAAGGAGTTGGCAGAGACTATCTATGAATTTGTTAATAGTCGTATAAAGCATGAGGATGAAGAGGAGTCTAATCAGATTGAAAACTAATTCGTAATAAATTATAAAATATTTTAGTTTATCTGTTAGATGAATTTTATCTATAAAATCTAGGAGGTACATTACAATGGAAAAAATTAAAATGACAACCCCACTGGTAGAGATGGACGGAGATGAGATGACCAGAATCCTTTGGAAGATAATTAAGGATGAATTAATCTATCCATTCATAGATTTAAAGTCGGAGTATTATGATTTGGGACTTGAGTACAGGAATGAGACTGATGACAAGGTCACCTTTGACTCAGCATATGCTACCCAGAAGTATGGTGTTGCAGTTAAGTGTGCAACCATAACTCCGAATGCTGCACGAATGACAGAGTACAATCTCAAGGAGATGTGGAAGAGTCCTAACGGAACCATCCGTGCCATACTTGATGGTACAGTATTCAGAGCTCCGATAATCGTTAAGGGTATTGAGCCATGTGTAAAGAATTGGAAGGCACCTATTACAATTGCCAGACATGCTTATGGCGATGTATATAAGGCATCAGAAATGAAGATTCCGGGCCCGGGAAAGGCAGAGATCGTATTTACGGCAGAGGACGGAACAGAGACAAGAGAGCTCATTCATACCTTCAAGGCGCCTGGTATTGTTCAGGGAATGCACAATCTAAATGGTTCCATCGAGAGCTTTGCAAGATGCTGCTTTAATTATGCATTGGACACAAAGCAGTCAATCTGGTTTGCAAGCAAGGATACGATTTCTAAGAAATATGACCACACCTTTAAGGACATTTTCCAGGAAATATTTGATGCAGAATATAAGGAAAAATTTGACGAGGCAGGTATTGAGTATTTCTATACTCTGATTGATGATGCGGTGGCAAGAGTAATGAAGTCTGAGGGTGGCTTTATATGGGCTTGTAAGAACTATGACGGAGATGTAATGAGCGATATGCTTTCATCAGCCTTCGGTTCATTGGCAATGATGACCTCAGTGCTTGTATCGCCGGATGGAAAGTATGAGTATGAGGCAGCTCACGGAACAGTGCAGAGACATTACTATAAGCACCTTAAGGGTGAGGAAACCTCTACAAATTCAGTTGCAACTATCTTTGCATGGACAGGAGCACTCCGTAAAAGAGGCGAGCTTGATAACATACCGGAGCTTATGAGCTTTGCGGATAAGCTGGAGAAGGCTACAATCAAGACAATAGAGGAGGGTAAGATGACTAAGGATTTGGCTCTTATCACAACTCTTCCGAATGTTACTGTATTGAATAGTGAGAATTTTATCAAAGCCATCAGAGCAACACTTGAGGAAATGCTGTAATTTTTGACTAGCATGATTTCGATTGGAGCCATATAACTTATATATTAAGCTATATGGCTCTTTTCTATGCCAAAGCTGACCGTGCTTGGCTCGAAAAGCGGAGCAGTCTCTCAATGATTTCATAGAAATCCTTTATAAAATATGTTATATTAACTTTGTATGACTATTTTTGGAGGCAACTGATGGATATATGGCAGATACTTGGAATAAAAGAGACCAAGGACAAGGGAGAATTAAAAAAAGCATATAGAAGAAAACTGACCAAGACCAATCCGGAGGATAACCCGGAGAAATTTATGGAATTAAGGTCTGCCTATGAGGAGGCTGTCAGATTATCGGATTTACAGAATGAGCCAAAGCCGGTGGATGAATCTGATATGGGAATCTTGCTGTCGGATATAGAAAAACTTTATAAGGATTATTGGAGAAGAATAGAGGTAAAAAGCTGGGAGGAGTTGTTTGATTCAGATATATTTGTATCACTGACTACCGGTGAGGAGGCATTTAAGGTTTTGATAAAATTCCTTATGAACCATTTCTATCTTCCTCGCCAGGTGTGGAGCTTAATTTGTGAGACCTTTGATATCAAAGCCAGAAGAAGGGAACTCTGTGAATCCATACCGGAGGATTTCTTGGATTACATGATTAATAACGCCAGCTTTGATGACATTTTAGATTATAATCTGATGGATGGTGCTCAGAGTGAATTTGATTCATTTATTGAGTTGTATTATCACATGGATGCAGCTATAAGGCGAAAGGAAATATCCAAGCAGGAGGAGCTTCTGAATAAGCTGGATGGGCTTGATGTATATCATCCTTACAAGGAGCTGTGCCGGATAAGACACAAGGTACAAGTGTTATACTCCAAAAACATAAATGAAGCGAATGACAATCATATTTATTTCAAACCGGATAAAATACAGCTTCAGGACATGGAGGATGAGCTTAACAGATTAAATGAGAAATATCCGAATACGATTCCCATTATTAATTGCTGTGGCGATCTTGCCATGCTTGAGGAGAATTTTGAGAGGGCAAAGAGCTTCTATGATATCTCATACAGTCTTGCACCGGATAATTATATTGTAATGGGAAAACAGGCTGAGGTTGAATATGCCCTTGGAAATTACAAGCGCTCCAGAGATTTATATCTTGATTTGCTCAAGATTAATCACTATGACAATAATGTCAGAGCCGGAATGATTAGAGCAAATCAGGGGCTGGTGGAAATGTATCAGGCAAGGGTGAAGGAAAATTCTGAGGATAACGAATCAAGACTTGAAATGGCATGGAGCTTGTATCAAAGCTATCGTTTTGATGAGGCCATTGATGTATTGAATGAATTTGAGCCTTCAGAGGATAAAATCTGCGAATACAATAATTTGAAGGGACGTACATATCTTTGCATTCAACAATATGACAAGGCTTTAGTTTGTTTTTTGACTTGGAAGGAGACCATTGAAGCTATACCGGATGAGGACCAATCTGAGGAGGCTGTCATAAAGCGCAAAAGATATGAGTATGTTAATTTTCTTATAGCAGATTGTCATCTTAAGAGGGGAGAATATGAGGAAGCAAGAAAGCATTTTGAAATAGCTCTTAAGAAGGAGCATGATGAAATACTGCTTTCTTATGAGGCAATGTGTGAGCTGGAATATGAGACAAAAAATTATGAAGCATGTATTCTGGCCTGTGAAAAACTGATTGAGAGGGACAGCAGAAGTTATACCGCATATGATTATATGGCAAAAGCCCAATTTAAGCTTGGGTTCCTAAATGAAACCTTGAGTGCCTGTGAAAGGGCAATCGCTATATACCCTTATGTTTCAGAACCCTACGCACTGGAAATGGAGATATTTCTTGAGGTGGAACAGTTAGAGGGAGCAAAGCGTACATTAGAACGTTTCAGAGTATTTAACATAGATAGTGACAGGATGGATTATTATGAGGCATTGCTACTTGGAAAGCAGAATAAGCATCAGCAGGCAATGGCATTATTAACTGAGACAATAAGACGAGGCAGTCCAAAAGGAACTGATATGAAGGACTATGATGATTTATACTTCCTGTATGGTAATATATGTGAAAGTCTGGGTGAGAATGAAAAAGCGATAGGGGCTTTTCTGAAAACAGCAGAGCTTAACAACAGACACCAGCTTGTTTACGGCAAGCTGGGTATGCTATACGAGCGTATGGGAAAGCTAAAGGAAGCCTGTGAAATGTTCTCAAAACAGCTGGATAATAACCCTCAGGCCTATTACTATATACAAAGGGCAATATTACAGAGATTTTTTGGCAATTATAAAAGTGCGTTAAAGGATTTTAATGAGGCTTTAAAGCACGAGCCTAACAATTCTTATTGTCATGAAAAAATCGGACTTATTTATGAGCTTCACAGAGAGTTTGAAAAGGCGTTGGAAAGCTACAACAGGGCTTATGATACCATAAACGGAGAGGAACAGGAGGCAATTTCCAAGAGAAAGCGTCTTTTATCCTTAAAAGCAAGGACACTTCAATGTATGAATAGATTTGAGGAGAGTCAGGCCGTTTATAATCATTATCTGGAGACTTTTGGGTATGATGCTGATGTGGCATATGATTATGCGGAGCTTCTGCAGCGAATGAATAAGGTTGAGGCTGCAATAGCAGTGCTGACGGAATGTATTGAAAAGGTTGAGTATGATGAAGGTGTACAGGCATGTATGCGACAGCTTATAAGTATATATGGAGAGGAAGGCTATCTGGATAGAGCCAATGAAACATTTATGCTTGCTCTTACAAAAAAAGACAAGGATATAAGAGCCTATGCGGCAATGGCCAGAGTCCTCAGAGAGAGGGGTGTCATGGAGCATGCCAGGGAACTGTATATGCAATGTGTATCACTTGACATAGAGGAAAAAGAAAACTATTATAGTGAATTGATAGAGGTTTTATTGGCAAAAAAGACTTTGATTAAACCTAATATCAGTGTATATATTGATAAGGCAGAACGCCCTATAGATTCACTGACTGACCCGCAGAGTATACTTAAGCTTGTAAGATTGCGGAGAGTACAAAGGAATTATAAAAAGGCCTTGGAGTATGCAAATAAAGCACTAAGTATGAAGCGCTGTCGGGGATGCTTTTATGGAAAATGTCATGAGGCATTATATGCAAAGGCTCTTGTATATGAGAAAATGAAAGAATATGAGTTGGCGGCATTATGCTACAAGGAGGCAATAGCAATCTGTGGACACAATGCAATATATGAGGAACGACTAAAAAGGATTGAAAAAAATGATAGTAGGAATTGACTTGGGAACTACAAATAGCTTAATTGCTTATATGAACGGTGATGAGGTAAAGGTAATACCTAATAGATTGGGGGAAAATCTTACACCATCTGTTGTCAGTGTTGATGAGGAAGGAACCGTGTATGTTGGCAAGACAGCCAAGGAAAGGGGGTTAACTCATCCTGAACAGACAGCATCTGTATTCAAGAGAAGCATGGGAACCAATAAGCAGTTTGAACTTGGTGGAAGAAGCTTTACTGCCGTTGAATTGTCAAGTCTTGTGCTGAAGTCTCTTAAGGAGGATGCTGAGGTATTTCTGGGGCATGAGGTGGCTGAGGCTGTGATTAGTGTACCTGCGTATTTTAACGATGCTCAGCGTAAGGCAACCAAGAAGGCAGGAGAAATGGCAGGATTTATAGTTGAGAGAATCGTCAGCGAGCCAACTGCCGCAGCAATAGCCTATGGATTAAATCTAAAAAATGCAGATACCAAGTTTTTGGTTTTTGATTTGGGTGGAGGAACCTTTGATGTCTCTATATTGGAACTCTTTGAAAATATTATGGAAGTGCGTGCAGTAGCGGGTGATAACTTCCTTGGCGGTGAGGACTTCACCGAGGTTATTGAGCAGATGTTCTTTCGGGAGAAGGATATTGATCAGGACTCCCTTGATATAAAGACAAGAACGCACATCAGAAAGCAGGCTGAGATATGTAAGCTGGGCTTTGCTGATAGCAAAACATCAACCATGAAATGTAAAATTGGTGATGTGCTATACGAGTATGAAATCAATATAGACGATTATGAAAAGTCCTGTCAGCTTCTCCTAAGCAAGGTAAAAAAGCCTATCGAGAGAAGTCTTAAGGATGCCAATATTAAGCTTGGTGATATTGAAGAGGTCATATTGGTAGGAGGTGCGACAAAGCTTTCTATCCTTAGAAAATTTGTCAGCAGATTATTTGGCCGACTTCCTAACACTAGTATTAACCCT
Organism: Wujia sp.; assembly: GCA_051879975.1. Classification (GTDB taxonomy): domain Bacteria; phylum Bacillota; class Clostridia; order Lachnospirales; family Lachnospiraceae; genus Coprococcus_C. Next base: position 10,827 of record JBJENB010000140.1, on the reverse strand, counting down.
GATGAGGTCGTGGCTGTAGGTGCAGCAACTCAGGCTGCCATGAAGGAACGGAATGAGGCTGTGAAGGAGCTTATCCTTACGGATGTGTGTCCATTTACTCTAGGTACTGATATTGTTGTTTCAAGAGGTGGTGGAGTCAAGGAGAACGGACATTATCTTCCTATCATTGAAAGAAATTCCGTAATACCTGTCAGCCGTACGGAGAGATTATATACAGCAAGTGACAATCAGACAGTGATAAGGGTTCAGATTCTTCAGGGTGAAAGTCGTTATGCAAGGAACAATGTTCATCTTGGAGATATTGAGGTGCCTGTTCCGATCGGTCCTGCCGGGAAGGAAGCAGTGGATGTAACATATACCTATGATGTAAACTCCATCCTTGAGGTTATTGTTAAGGTTGTTTCTACAAAGGTATCTAAAAGAGTAGTAATAAAAAATGAGGCGACAGATATTCCGGATAGTGAAATTGAAGAAAGACTTGCATCCCTTGAGGCCTTGAAGATACACCCGAGAGAGCAGGAGGAGAACAAGCTGTTGTTGCTCAGAGGTGACAGAATGTACGAGGAGGCAGTAGGTGAGATACGCCATATCATTGAGTTGAGGATGAATGCCTTCGAGGAAGTTTTGGATAAGCAGAATAGGGATGAAATTGCCGGGGCAAGAAGAGAGCTAAAAGAATTTTTTGACAGTATAGAGGAGGATATCCTAAATTAGCAAGGAGGTATTGATATGTTGTTTGAGGATCAGATTACTAATATTTATGAGAATTCTATGGTAGGAGTACCACAGATTATGAGGACCGATATCCAGGAAAAGGATGGTTCTTATCTGTTAGAGATTGAACTGCCGGGCTTTACCAGAGAGGACGTACTGGCAGAGCTTACTGAAGGAAAGTTGACCATTATTGCTAATAAGCAGGAGAGCTTAGAGAAGGAGGATTCTAAAATTAACTATATCAGGCGTGAAAGGATGCCAGGTGGCTGCAGAAGAAGCTTTTATGTCGGCAAGAAGGTGAAACAGGAGGATATTACAGCTGCATTCAAGGATGGAATATTAAGCATTATAATTAATAATCCTGAAAAGGCTGTAGAAAGGGAAGAGAGAAAGCTTATACCGATAAAGTAGTGTTTGAAAAAAGGATTATGTATGGATAAAGCAAAGATAAGTAGAAGAATTTCAATTACAATATCTGTATTGTTTATATTGATGGCATTTCTTACCATTTTATACGGTGTTCTTGGCGAATGCATTTTACCAAAGGAAAATTTTGGGGTCTCCGGATATTTTGAAAAATATATGGATGGCTGGAGCCGGGTTATGGAGGATGGGACAAGAATACCCATATCATTGCCGGGAAATCTGGATATAGACAGTGATGACACAGAAGTAATATTGGAGAATGTTTTACAGAATATTGTTTCAAATGATGCATACCTGATATTTAGAACAAGTAAGCAGGATTGTAAAATATATATTGATGGTGTACTTCGCAAGGAATACAATACAGAGGATTCCAGAATATGGGGGAATACGAGCCCAAGCTGCTATTTGTTTATCAAACTGGATGCCGAGGATAGTGGCAAGCAGATAACGATACATACAGAAAGCACGGATAGATACAAGGGAACCTTTAGCGGAATCTATTATGCAAATTATAGCGGCTTTCTGAGACAGCTTTTTGCGGAGCAGGGCAGAAACCTGTTATTCGCATTATTCATGTTGATTATTGGAACACTTGCATTGATGGTAAGTGTTGTTATACAGATTATTTATAAAAAGAGACAAAAACTTTCGAGTCTTAGTCTTGGTGTTATTGTTGTGTCTGCATGGATGGTTGGTAATTCAGATTTCAGACAGTTTTTGTTTCCGAATATATCTGTAATGGGTGATATAACTTTCCTGCTTGTAGCTCTTATGCCGATTCCTTTTGCCGTATATATGGACAGGCTTCAGAGGGAGAGATATAGGATAGTCTATTATTTTGCGGAGATACTTGCATTGTCAGATTTTGTGATATGCTGTTTATTGTATATCACCGGCAAGAAAGATTTTTCTGAAACCTTTTTGCTTATGGCAGGCATATTTTTCTTAACAATTGTGATTATGATTGTGTCTATTATCACGGATTTATTTAGAGGGTATATTCGGGAATACTGGATGACAGCTGTTGCCATTGCTCTTGCCTCCGTAGTTGCAGTGGTTCAGATTATGAATTATCTGAATAGGGATAAAGTTTTTGATATCACAATTGCGTCTCTTGGCATCCTGCTGATGTTATTTGTTGCTGTTTTTGATACGATTAGAGAAATTAATCTTGTGGAAAAGGAACGTCAAAGTGCCATTATTGCAAATGAGACCAAGAGTAAATTTCTGGCCAATATGTCTCACGAGATTAGAACTCCGATAAACGCGGTTCTGGGAATGAATGAGATGATTCTCAGAGATAGTAAGGAGGATAACATAAGAGCTTATGCGAAGGATGTGGATGCTTCAGGTAGAATTCTTCTTTCAATAATCAATGATATTCTTGACTTTTCCAAGATTGAGTCGGGAAAGCTTGAGATTGTTGAGGATGAATATGATTTGAGAGCATTGCTTGACCGCTTGTATGTCATTATTCGTGATAGGGCAAAGGATAAGAAATTAGATATTGCGTTTGATATTGCAGAAGAAATACCAAGATACCTTTATGGGGATGAGGCCAGAATTCAACAGATAATTATCAATTTTCTTACTAATGCCGTAAAGTATACTGATGCAGGTAATATTATTTTGACAATGAGTTTTGAAAATAAGGATGCGGGAAAGGGTAAGCTGATCGTAAGTGTAAGTGATACAGGAATAGGAATACAGGATAAGGATTTGGATATCTTATTCTCATCCTTTGAAAGGGTAGATGAAAAGAGAAATCATAACATAGAAGGTACCGGATTGGGTCTTGCCATAACCAAGAGATTGGTCGAGCTAATGGATGGTTATATTGAGGTAGAAAGCTTATATGGCTTTGGCAGTACATTCACCGCTGTAATACCACAAAGTGTTTCGAAAACAGACAGGATTGGCGTATACGATATTGAAAACAGCAATAGTGATTCTGATACTCAATATTCAGGAGAGCTTAAGCTGGATGGCGTAAGAATTCTTGTGGCGGACGATATTGACATGAATCTGAAGGTATTTACAGGTTTCCTCAATAATACAGGTGCAAGGGTAGATGCGGTTGATAATGGCATGGATGCCTTGAGGGCATGGCGAACGAACAGATATGATATTGTGTTTCTTGATCATATGATGCCGGAGATGGATGGTGTAGAATGTGCAAAGCAGATGTGGAAGGAACGGGAAATAAATCCTGATACGCCGGTGATTATGCTCACAGCCAATGCAATCATTGGAATGAAGGAGCAATATCTTGAACTGGGATTCTCGGATTATCTTACCAAACCGTTTACCAATAAGCAATTAGATGAAATGCTAATAAAGTATCTGCCAGAAGAAAAATATGCAGTAAAAACGGATAATAAAATACGACAGAATCAGGAATCAAGGGAACAGGAGAAGAATTCGGACAGAACAGATGACGATACTAAGCCTCTGATAGATAAAGAGGTTGGAATGAAGTATTGTTGTATGGATGAAAGCTTTTATGCGGAAATGCTGAAGGAATTTAATGCTGGCAACAAGCTGGAGTTGCTCAATAAGTTGTATGCGGAGGAAGATTGGGAAAACTATTCCATACAGGTACATGGACTTAAGAGCGCATCTCTCACAGTTGGTGCAGTTGAATTGTCTGAGAGAGCTAAGCAACTGGAAATTGCAGTAAAGGGACAGGATTTAGACTATATAAAAAATAATCACCAGTCAGTTATGGAATTTTATGAAGCGGTTTTGGATTATATAGAGAAGAAATCCCGGTAATAATTTTTTTGAATAACTTTTTATTGAATATTACAGTAATAGGGGTTAATATTACATAAGGATTGTCCGAAATAAGTAATGACAAGGTATCTATGGATTCAAAAGGATGTGAATCCGTATAATAATCAAGGAGGAGGTAATGTTATGTCGACAATTAATTTTTGGGATTATACTGGAATGTATAATTCATCATCTGTAAATTCTAATGATATTTTCTCAAGTATGGGTATGACATCGGGGAACAGTAGTATTAGTGATTTGGCGTTGATTAAGAGTGGAACCTACAAGAAGCTTGTCCAGTCCTATTATACGAAACAGGAACAGACTTCTGCAAAGGCAGAAACAGATGCCAAGCTGTTGACACTTGCTAAGAGCTCGGCTGATAATCTTAAGAAGGCATCAGATGCACTTAGTGACGGTTCGCTTTGGGAGAAGAATGATGAGGATGAGATCCTTAAGGCTGTTAAGTCCTTTATTGAAGCTTACAATGATACGGTTGATACCGCGGATGATGTGGACTCCAACGCAGTACTTAGAAACGCAATGCATATGACATCAGCTGTTTCAGTCAATGGTGGTTTACTGGCAGATATAGGAATTAAAATTGGTAATGATAATAAGCTGGAGTTGGACGAAGAGACCTTCAAAAATGCCAATATGTCTACTGTAAAGACCTTGTTATCAGGTAGTGGTTCATTGGCGGATACGATATCCCAAAAGGCTTCCGGCATAGTAAATGCAGTTTCTAATGCTACAGGCACCTATACAAAATCAGCATCATATTCGAATACGGTTTCACTAAGTGTGTCAAACATGCTTGATACCGAGGTATAGAAAGGAGTACAGATATGGATATTAACTCAGTTTCTAATTCACAGGCTACATATAGCAATTATTCTACGGGAACAGCAGCAAAGACTGATAGTACTGTAGTTGGAGCAGATGCAGAGGATAAGGCAGCTGTATATGAGAAGTCAGCAGCAGAGAGTAAGACTACTTATTCTGTTAATAAGATGAGTGCAGAAGAGAGAAAGGCATTGGTAGAACAGCTTAAGAATGATCAGACAGCCAGAGAGCAGAGCCTGGTCAATATTGTAAGCAAGATGCTTGGGCAGCAGTCAAAGGCTTACAGCATAGCAACCGGCGATACGGATGATATGTGGAAATTCCTTGCCAGCGGTAAATTTACAGTAGATGCTGCAACTAAGAAGCAGGCGCAGGAGGATATTTCTGAGGATGGATATTGGGGAGTTAAACAGACATCACAGAGACTCTTTGATTTTGCGAGTGCCCTTGCAGGGGATGATGTTGACAAGATGAAGCAGATGCAGGCTGCCATGGAGAAGGGCTTTAAGGAGGCTACAAAATCATGGGGACGTGAGCTTCCTGAGATAAGTGGAAAGACCCTGGAGGCTGCCAATAAGCTTTTTGAGGATTATTATTCTTCTAAGTCATAGGCGTTTGCCGCTAAGCTGGAAATAGAATTCACAATGTGTTATAATAAAAGGAAGAAGCGTTAAGTGCTTCTTCCTTTTTTAATCTGATTTTAATCTTTGATACATTTTAGATTAATTTTTTATTGCTATTATAAGGCTACAAGGTGAGTGAGGAAAACATCTTAGTAGAGATTAAAACCGGAAAGGAAGTAATCATTATGGATAATTTAGAAAAGGTTGAGAAGATCAGAGAGAAAACAGGAGTAAGCTATGAGGATGCCAAGAGTGCATTAGAGCTGTGCGATTATGATGTGCTTGATGCCATTGTTTATCTGGAGAAGCAGGGCAAGGTAAGCGCACCGACAATGTCAAGCTATACAACCTCCAATGAGGCGACAAAGAGCTCAGAGAGATTTGTAAGCACTCAGGTTGCTTACAATGATGATTGCAAGAAGTCATCTATTGGTGATGCCGTTGACAGGTTTTTCAGCTGGTGTGGAAGAATGTTGAAGAAGAGCTGGGAGTCAAAATTTGTTGTTTACAAGAATAATAACAAGCTTGGAGCGATGCCGGTATTGGTTCTCATACTACTAATGTTATGTGCATTTTGGGTAACAGTCCCTCTTATGATTATAGGACTTTTCTTCGATTTTAAGTATAGTTTTCAGGGAGTTGGTAAGGTAACTGTTGATTTAAATGATATGTGTGACAAGGCTTCGGATGCCTGCACGAATATCAAGAATGATATTAAGAGTGATAAGGATAATGAGTAGGATTTTAATTATTGAAGATGAAGTTAATATAGCCAGATTTGTTGAGCTTGAGCTAAAGCATGAGGGAAATGAGGTTGACAAAGCCTTTGACGGACGCGAAGGTCTGGATAAGGCCTTGTCATCTGAATATGATTTAATCCTTTTGGATGTAATGCTTCCTAAGCTTAACGGATTAGAGGTACTCAGAAGACTTCGAATGGAAAAACACACCCCTGTCATCATGCTTACTGCAAGGGATGCGGTAATGGACAAGGTATCCGGACTGGATGCAGGAGCAGACGATTATATTACGAAACCATTTGCAATAGAAGAGCTTCTGGCAAGAATTCGGGTATGCCTTAAGAGAAAGGCTAATTACATGGCAGACAGCACACGTTGTCTTGAAATAAAGGGAGTCAAGCTTGATGAGGATAGACACGAGGTAACAGTAAATGGCGAAGCTGTGGAGCTTACAAATCGTGAGTTTGAGTTGCTTCATACCTTAATGAAGAATAAGAATATTGTGCTTGACAGGGAAAAGCTTATGAATGAGGTTTGTGGATACGATTTTGTAGGGGAGACCAATATAATTGATGTTTATGTCCGATATCTCAGGACAAAGATAGATGATCGTTATGGAATAAAGCTTATTCAAACCGTAAGAGGTGTTGGATATGCGATAAAGGATAATGTGTAAAATGGGACAGACAGAGCAAAAAAATGATTCAAAAAAAATGACATCAATTGCCAGAAGAATTAATACCGGATTTTGGCTTAAAAGATTGTTCTCATATATAGGTATTGATATATTAATTGTTGCATTGATTGTGGCAACCTATATCTATTGGTGTGTTGACCTGATACCGGGAGGCTATGAGAACTGCAGAGACTTGGAGTACACGTATAATGACAATTCAGAATTGGAGTTGGTTGTGACTGATGAAAATTATGCGCTATATTACTATAATGTGGAACATACTGCAAATTATATAGTTCCGCCACTTATTGTGCTTGTTATTTTTGAAGGTATTGATTTATTTTTCGCACTGTTTAGAACAGGTGAAATAAGGAGAAAGCTTAAGCCATTAAATGATTTGGCCATAAAGGCTGAGCAGATAAGCAGTATACCATTGGATACCACAAGTCTTGAGCATCTGGAGCAGGCCATAGCAAGTGTGTCTCCTGATGCGGCAGAGGAGGGAATACACACCGGAGACAAGGAGCTTCAAAGCATCGAGGTCGCCCTTAATAATTTGCTACACCGTATGAAGGAAAGTGAGAGGCAGCAAACCAGATTTGTCTCGGATGCTTCCCATGAGTTAAGAACTCCTATATCAGTTATTCAGGGCTATGTTAATATGCTTGACAGATGGGGCAAGGAGGATGAAAGCGTACTTGAGGAGTCTATTGAGGCGTTGAAAACAGAGTCTGAACATATGAAGGAGCTGATTGAACAGCTTTTGTTCCTTGCACGTGGAGATAGTGGAAGAAATACATTGAAGAAGATAGATTTTGACCTTGTTGATGTGGTGCAGGAGGTATGGGAAGAATCTATGATGATTGATGACAAGCATAAATATGTCTTCAAACAGGCAAGAATGGAAGGTCAGGAAGGCGAAGCCCCTATAATCATGCATGGCGATGTTGCAATGATTAAACAGTCAATCAGAATTTTTGTTCAAAATGCAGCTAAATATTCTGATTCGGGGGACACCATAACCTTTTCTGTAAAGAGAGAGGATAACAGAGTTTCTTATTCTATTCAGGATGAAGGTATCGGTATGCAGGAAAGTGATGTTGCTCATATCTTTGAGAGATTTTATCGCTCAGACGAGGCTAGAAATGGTGATACAGGAGGGTCAGGTCTGGGACTTTCAATAGCCAAATGGATAGTAGATGCTCATGGTGGAAATATTAATGTTTTGTCCAGACCGGACTTTGGCACCAGATTTACGGTTTCATTTTAAATAATTTTTTATTGACTTTTTTGGAAAACATCTATAAAATACTTAAGGTCGAGTGGCGAAAGTGTAAATCCAGATACGGATTTACGCTTTTTTACTCTGTAAAATATTATGTTTTTTAGAGTAAAACACTCCGTTTACTTTATAAAATGGTTATGGTAGCTTTCCGAAAAAGTCTCCTTGAGTAAACTCAAACTAGTTAGGAGGATTATGAACGAAGAAGTTTCTATAAGTAAGACGAGTACAGAGCCTGTGAACAAAGAAGCTTGTAAGAACAAGATGGGAACAGAGCCTGTGAACAAGGTAATGATTTCTATGGGAATACCCATAATTTTATCAATGGTGCTTCAGGCATGCTACAATATTGTTGACAGTATGTTTGTGGCAAGGATGCATGATTATGATGGGATATTGCATGCGGGTGAATATGCGGTTAATGCGTTGACCCTGGCATTTCCGGTTCAGATGCTCCTGGTAGCCTTCGGCATAGGAACAGGCGTAGGTGTAAATGCACTTCTTTCTAAGTGTCTTGGTCAGGATGATAAAGAAAAGGTGGCAAGGGTTGCGGGAAATGGTGTCACCCTTGGCATTATTATTTATTTGGTTTTTGTAGTATTTGGTTTTGTTGGAATTGACTCATATATTAATAGTCAGTCATCTAATGATATCATAGTTCCTATGGCAAAATCATACCTAAAGATATGCACCTTTGCCTCCTTTGGAATCGTTCTATTTGGAATATATGAAAAGCTTTTGCAATCCACAGGCAAATCCGTTTATTCAACCATAGCACAGGTAGCAGGAGCTGTGGTTAATATCATATTAGACCCAATATTAATATTCGGATATTTCGGACTTCCTGAGATGAGAATAGAGGGCGCAGCATATGCGACAATTATAGGTCAGATTGTATCTCTTTTAATTGCAATGTTCTTTCAATATACCAAGAATAAAGAGATTAAGTCAGGATTTAGGTATTTGGGCTTAAAGAAGGATGTTGTTAAGGAGATATATACAATAGGACTTCCAGCCATTATTATGCAGGCACTGATGTCTGTTATGACCTATAGCATCAATATAATTTTTGATAAGGTAACAGAAGCTGGTGAGGCAGTAACCGCCTATGGTATCTTCTATAAGGTACAACAGTTTATTTTCTTTGCAGGCTTTGGACTAAGAGATGCCATAACGCCTATAGTAGGTTTTAACTATGGTATGGGTAGCAGAGATAGAGTAAAAAAGGGAACAAAATACGGAATCATTTATACAGAAATCATAATGCTTATTGGTATTGTTATCCTTGAGGTGTTTGCAGGACCTTTTGTAAAGGTATTTGGATTGTCAGATTATACTGCAGAGCTTTGCGAACGAGCAATGCGGATAATAGCGACGGGATTCTTATTTGCAGGAGCCAGTATTGCGATACAGGGAGTTTTCCAAGCACTTGGATGTGGAATAAGCTCACTTGTGGTATCGCTTCTCAGATTATTTGTAGTTGTAATTCCGCTTGCATGGGCATTTGCACAGATGAGCAACGCGACATGGATGATATGGTTTGCTTTTCCGATAGCGGAGCTTGTAGCATTTATAGTAGCAGTTTTCCTGCTGATTAGGGCAAATAGGAGAATCGTTAATAAAATGTAACGATAGGTATTAATTCATAACAAACTTGCAAGAATGGAGCACCTATGACAGTTAATGTTCCGGCAACAACGATGGAAAGACTGCTGAGTGCTCCTTCTATTTTTCCAAGCTCCATAGCCTTGGCGTTACCTATCGCGGGGGATGAGCTGCCAAGAGCCAGCCCTTTGAAAAAGACAATACTATTGTTTACGAAAGATGGTGAGGTGACTTTCATGATAGCAAATTATCATACACATACATATAGATGTAAGCATGCAAAGGGGGAGGACAGAGAGTATATTGAGGCTGCTATAACAGGTGGTCTTAAAATATTGGGAATGTCAGATCACTGTCCCTTTATCTATGACACAGATTATGTGTCAGGTACAAGGATGCTGCCAAATCAGATAGATGATTATTTTAGCTGCATGGAGGCCTTGCGAGAGGAATATAAGAAAGAAATAACCATATATATAGGCTTTGAAGCTGAGTATGTACCTGAACAAATGGAGGCACAGAATAAATTATTAGAAGGATATCCTATAGATTTCATGATTATGGGAGAGCATTTTACAGGAAAAGATTATTGTTCGCCATATACAGGTTTTGAGACAGAAAATGAATCTGAGCTGGCAAAATATGTGGACGTGGTTATCGAAGGGATGGAAACAGGTAAATATAGATATTTGGCACATCCCGATTTGATGAATTATGTAGGAGATGAAAGGATTTATGATAAGCATTTTACCAGATTGTGTGAGTATCTGAAGCATAAGAACATTCCTGTAGAGATTAATATGCTTGGGCTGGTAGAAAATCGGCACTATCCGTCTGTGAAATTTTTTGAAATTGCTAAGAGAGTTGGCAATACAGCTATTATTGGTTGTGATGCACATTCTCCTGACAGATTATCCAACAGGGAATATATGGATAGATGTGAAAAATGGTGTAGAAACATCGGACTGGAGCTGATTGATACACTGCCGGGCTTGGACAGACTTCCGTGAAGCTGATCAGGTGTAGAAAAATCTATAAAATTTCATGTGTGAAGAATTGATTTTTATATGGTTTTATCATACAATATATTTGTTTCATGTGCGTTTTATGATAAAAATAAGGCAGGATGAAAGGGAG
>JBJENB010000139.1:0-6294 GCA_051879975.1 Wujia sp. | reverse complement strand
AACATTATCTTCATAATTATATTACAACGTCGTCCAAAAAGCAAACACTTCCTTATATTGTTTCCTCTTTTATTCCATGGATATCCGGTTCAATTGTCATAGAATAATTTGTGTGATATATAACATAACCGGGCTTTGCCTTTGGCGGCTTCTTAATGTTCTTCCTTATGGTGTAATCAACATCAACCTTAGGACTATCCTTGCCTGTAGAATAGAAGGCTGCCAATCTTGCTGCCTCCTCATAGGTAGCATCCGGAAGCTCACCATTTTCATCAATCTTCACAATAACATGAGAGCCGGGCCTTCCCTTGGCATGAAACCACATATCATTTCCGTTCGCCACCTTAAATGTAAGCTCCTCATTCTGAATATTGTTTTTTCCTACATATATATGGTATCCATCAGAGGAAATGTAATGCAGAGGTTTACTTTTCTCTTGTTTTTTACCCTTATTTCTATCTATTTTTCCCCTGACATAGCCTGCCTCAACAAGCTCCTTTTTAATATCTGCCAAGTCATTCTCTGAGGTAGCAATTTCAAGAGAATTTTGTACGGACAGCAGATAATCCAGTTCATTTTTTGATTCCACCGTAAGCTCTGTCAATGCTTCATAGGTTCTCTTCAGCTTATTATACCTGGCAAAGTATCTTTTGCTGTTATCCATGGCACTGTATTCCGGATCAAGAGGAATTATTATTTTCTCTCCAGTATAGTAATTATCACATTCTATTTTCTTTGCCCCAGGCTGAACACTATAACCATAGGCTGTCAACAGCTCACCATATATTTTGTACTTTTCTCTCTTTTCTGTACTCTTCAGCTGGGTCAACTGTAAGTCATACTTTTTTGAAGTCCTCTCTATGGCATTTGCCACAATCCTCCTAAGATCAGTTGAACGCTGTCTGATTCTTGTGACAACACTCTTCTTACTATAATAATCCTCAATAACTCTTGAAATGGAAGCATACCTTAAAATACCCCTGCTGTTTGCCTCAACCTGCATGAGCTCATTTTCGCCATACATGGTAAGTTGGATAGAAGAAAATTCCTTGGGCTCATAGCCTTCATAAAAAATGCATGGAGAAAATATATTGTTTCTTATATCATCCATCAGGGCTTTATAGCAATTGAACAGTTTTTCTCTTGCCAAAAGGCTTACAGCTGCCGTTGGCATATCACCATCAATCCCTGCTCTGTGACATATTTCCTGTGCTGTAGGATAGGATATACCCGTTAGCCTTGTATAAATTGCCTTTGCAACCGGTAATGGCTCCGTCAGTATGTGATTCATAAAATAATTCACATCTATTTCCAAAGGATTTTTCTTATTTTGCGACGGAGGATACTCATATTTTCTTCCAGGCAATACCTCCCTCACCGAGCTTACCTGATAGGAAATGTGCTTGATGCTGTCGATAATGTTATCCTCATCATCAGTAAAAATAATATTGCTATGCTTTCCCATTATCTCAACTATAAGCCTCTTTCTCTTCAAATCTCCCATCTCGTCCAAATGTTCAATAGTCAGTTCAAGTATCCTCTCAAAATTAGGCTGTCTGATATCGATGATTCTTCCATTTCCAATATGCTTTCTGAGAAGCATGCAAAAATTCGGTGCAGTAATTGGATTTTCCTTATTCTGCTCCGTAAAATAAATCAGTGGCAGACTGGCATCGGCAGATATTACCAGTCGCTCCGTCACATTACCTGTATCAAGTCTGTTCTTCACAACAAGACAGAGCTCATCCACCTCCGGCTGATATATCTTATAAATTCTTCCACCCAGAATTTTTTCTTCTATTTCATTTTTTATTGCTGAAATAACAACACCATCCAGTGCCATAGAATTTCCTCCGTCCAAATTATTTTATGTCCCTATGATGATTAGGATGTCAAAAGCACACCTCATAGAAATCAAAATACAATTTGTATATATAATTATGTCTTTCGCTTCAGTGTTTTTGACACCCTAATCATAAAATATGGTTGCAATACCGTAAAAGTATGCAACCATATCATAATCACAATGTTACCTGATGAGCCTATACCTGCTCGTACAATCTTTCATAAATCTCTGCAGAGCTTGCCCAGCTGTAATTCTGCTGCATTGCCCTCTTCTGCATCTCCTGCCAAGCTTCCTTGTAATCAAAGAATATCCTCTTGGAATAATTGATTGTATTGAGAAGCTCCCTTGCATCATAATTAGCGAAGGAGAAGCCTGTACCTGTTCCCTCAAATTCATTGTATGGCTGAACCGTATCCTTAAGTCCGCCTGTCTCTCTTACTATTGGCAATGTACCATATCTAAGTGCCATAAGCTGTGTAAGACCACAAGGCTCAAATCTCGAAGGCACAAGCATTGAATCACAGGCTGCATACATCTCATGTGACAATGCATCTGAATAGTAAATATTCGCAGATACCTTAGCCGGATGTATTCCCTGATAATATCTGAACATATCCTCATACCTTCTATCACCGGTACCAAGTACCACAAACTGTGTTCCATCTGTACAGATATTATTCATACATCTGTCAACAAGGTCAAGTCCCTTCTGGTCAGTGAGTCTTGATATAATACCAATCATGTACGCATTCGGATCCTCAGGAAGCCCAAGCTTTTTCTGGAGTGCAAGCTTATTCTTCACCTTCTGCTTCGTAAAATTCTTTATATTATAATTCTGTGGTATCTTATTATCTGTCTCCGGATTGTAATCGTTGTAATCTATGCCGTTTACAATACCCCAAAGTGATTGATTTCTTGCCTTGAGTAATCCCTCTAAGCCCTCTCCATACTGTGGTGTCTGAATCTCCCAAGCATAGGTATTAGATACTGTTGTTATTTTGTCTGCATATACCAGACCACCCTTTAGCATACTGGCATCCTTATGAATCTCCAGCTTATCAGGGGTAAATACATAATCAGGAAGTCCTGAAAATGCCTTAATCGTCTTAACGTCCCATTTGCCCTGGAACTGAAGATTGTGAATAGTCATTATTGACTTAATATTGCTGTAAAAAGGATTTCCTGCAAATAAAGTTTTCAAATATACCGGCACAAGACCTGCCTGCCAGTCATGGCAATGTACTATATCAGGATGGAAGCCTATGCCAGGCAATATAGACAGTGCAGCCTTACAGAAATAGCAGAATTTCTCAATATCCCACTTAACATCACCATATATATTAAAACCGTTAAAATAGTATTCATTGTCAATAAAATATACAGGTACTCCCTCATATTCAAGGTACATAACACCCACATACTCCTGCTTATAACCCATATCCATATGGAAATGAGTAAGATATCTCATCTTCTGTTTAAATTTAGCCGGAAGACACATATAATTCGGAATTATGACTCTCACATCATATTTTTTCTTATCAAAAATTCTAGGCAGGGTTCCAACAACATCTGCCAAACCGCCTGTCTTAATAAATGGTACACACTCTGATGCAATATATGCAACTTTTTTCATAAGGATTTTTTCCTCCCAATTCACCAATGTTATTAAATATTTTATCACATTAATATAAATTATACAATGACTTCTGTCGGTGAGTTTTTCTCAATTAATAATCTGATTCATAGAATTTTTGCTTTTCTTACTACTTAGTTTTACTGTAATTAATATATTATTTTATTTATGTTTGTGATAAAATAACATTATTATTTGCATGCTACGGATAAAAAGGAGGATAATATATGAATTGTAAAATATGTGGTTCGCCAATGGACCAGCGTGGGTACTGCCCTGTCTGTGGTTGGACAGCTCCTGCATCGACTCCAACACAACCTCAGGACTTCCAAAATAACTTGAACCAATCTGCTCCTCAAGGCTTCCAGAACGGCTTTAACCAGCCTGCTGCCCAAGGCTTCCAGAATGGCTTTAACCAGCCCGCAGCCCAAGGCTTCCAGAATGGCTTTAACCAGCCTGCTGCCCAAGGCTTCCAGAATGGCTTTAACCAGCCCGCTGCCCAAAGCTTCCAGAATGGCTTTAACCAGCCTTTTAATCAGCCTATGGAACAAGAAATGAGGCTAAATATTCCACCTAAGAATAACGCAGCAAAAAAGAAAAGCAAGGCGCCTCTCATTGCCGTAATCTCAACAGCAGTAGTCGCTTTGGCAGTGGGAACATTCTTCATAATAAAAAATAATAAACCTAAAGACTTGACCGGAGACGCCAACAAAAAATATGATAGAACAACCGAGGATATTAATACATCGGAGCCTTCAACTACCGAGACTCCTACAACTACTGAGCCTATTGATATAACCTATAACCCGGGCAGTAAGACTATCATGATGTACATAGTAGGTTCAAATCTTGAAAGTCAATGGGGAAGTGCAACCTCGGACATAACAGAAATTCTGAATTCCGGCTTTGACGACAGCAACATCAATTACCTGATTTATACCGGTGGTGCAAATTCCTGGAACAACAATACCATTTCAGCAGACTACAACAGTATATATCTTGTTCAAAACGGAGACCTTGTCAATCTTGAAAACTATGACGTAACAAATATGGGAAATCCTGATACTCTGAGTCAGTTTTTAAATTATGGATATGAAAATTATCCTGCCGAAGAATACGGACTTATCCTTTGGAATCATGGCGGTGGTATCTTCTGGGGATATGGTTCAGACGAAATATCCGGTGACTACCTTAATCTTGCGGAAATGCAATGGGCATTGGATAACAGTCCCTTTGATTCTGAAAATCCTCTTGAATTTATAGGCTTTGACGCTTGTCTTATGGCTTCAATAGAAATTGCAGATACCTTTAGTCCTTATGCAAACTATCTGATTGCTTCACAGGAATCAGAGCCGGGCAATGGTTGGGATTATAGCTTCTTAGCCGATGCTCAGGAGTACGACTCAGGAGAAGATTGGGGTAAATGTATTGTAGACAAATATATTTCTACTACAACCCAGGATATGAACACCGGATACATGTATTACTATGACATTACCTTATCCGTAATGGATTTAACAAAAGCTGATGAGGTTGAACTTGCAATTGATTCGTTATTTAGCGTTATTAACCAAGACCTGAATGAAAACACATTTTCAAAATATGCACGCATTAGGAACAGTACAAAGGTTATCGCTTCGGAATTTCAAGGTGATGAATCATATGACGTTATTGACTTGGTAAATTTTGCTGAAAATTTGGAGAATGATTATCCAAGCGAGGCTTCTGATTTACTTACAGTTCTTGACGAATTTATAATATATAGTGGCACCAATGAAGAAAATGCCAACGGAGTATCAATTTATTTTCCTTACGAAGCAAAGGATTATGCATATTACTACATTCCACAATATCAGCGACTTAGCTTCTCCAAGGAATACACAAGCTTCGTAACAGACTTTGCTGATTTACTTTGTAATTCAGATACACTGGTTTCTACTTGGGATTATGAGTCACTTATTCCTTTTATGAATGGATCATATAGATTCAGCATACAGCTTGACGATGAGCAGGTGTCAGATTTACAAAACGCCTACTTTGTAATATCCAGAGCCGATACCACTCAACCGGGAAATCAGGTATTTGTAATGCTTAGCCCTAATGTTGTCTTGGACGAGTCAAATCTGTTAACCGCTGATTTTGACGGACAAGTCATCTATATGCAAAATCAGACCACATCAGATATTTATGAAATAATGTATGTTTTATTGGAACAAACGCCAAAATATAGCAGGTTTATCATTCCAAGTATACTTTACAATGATGATCCTCAGGGAGATGATTCCGTACTTAGCTACTTTGTAATGGAAACAAGTATTCAAAATCCATCAGGTGAAATCATATCAGCATATCCGATGATGAATCTTTTTGAATCCGACAGTGGAGGACTCTTCCCTGACAGATATGAGTTAAATGTAAATGATTACCAAAATGTAGCCTTTGGAAATCTGTCCCATGAATTTACCTCTACTGAAAACCTAACGATTTTCACTGAAGAGGATTGGAGTGATGTGACGCTTGGATATAACTACTTCCCTGTTTCAGACGGATTTACAACCATATTTGGCGAAATGCAGTCAGGCATTCCATACTATGGAATGTTTATATTTGAGGATTCTCAGGGAAACAGATATCCATCAAACCTTGTTCAAATACAATAATAATTAACCAAATACTTTAGTTTTCAAAATGATTTATAAAAAGATGACTATCGCTTTAACGATTATTAATCGTTAAAGCGACAGCCACCTTTTCATAGAGATTATTTTTCATTTACTCTATACAGTATTACATTTGAATCAAAATCGAAGTTTTT
>JBJENB010000138.1:0-26972 GCA_051879975.1 Wujia sp. | reverse complement strand
AGGAGTAGAACGATAATTGTAGAATCCTCTTCTAGCTGCCTCTTCAACCCACTCATCTGTATATCCGTTGCCATTAAAGATTACTCTCTTATGCTCAATGATTGTCTTCTTAATAAGGTCATGTACAGCCTTATCAAGCTCTTCTGCAGATACATCCTTAAGCTCCTCATAGAAGCTGCTTAACTCCTCAGCAACCGCAGTATTTAAAACTACATTAGGTCCTGATACAGAAAGTGATGAACCAAGAGATCTAAACTCAAACTTATTACCTGTAAATGCAAATGGTGAAGTTCTGTTTCTGTCTGTTGTATCCTTGTTAAAGTGTGGCAATACTGATGCGCCAATTTCCATCTTCACATCCTGCTGCTTTCCGAAGAAGGTGTCATTCTCAATGGAATCAAGCACTGCGGTAAGCTCATCTCCAAGGAAGATTGAAATAATTGCAGGTGGTGCCTCATTTGCACCTAATCTATGATCATTTCCGGCACTTGCAACTGAAAGTCTCATTAAGTCTGCATACTCATCAACTGCCTTAATTACTGCTGCAAGAAAAACAAGAAACTGTGTATTTTCAGCCGGTGTCTTACCCGGGTCTAGAAGGTTAATTCCTGTGTTAGTGGTCATTGACCAGTTGTTATGCTTACCTGAACCATTGATACCATCAAAAGGCTTCTCATGAAGCAAGCATACAAATCCATGCTTATCTGCAACCTTCTTCATTATCTCCATTGTCAGCTGATTGTGGTCAACTGCAACATTCGTTGTATCAAATACAGGTGCAAGCTCATGCTGTGCAGGAGCAACCTCATTATGCTTTGTCTTTGCCGGAATTCCAAGCTTCCAAAGCTCCTCATCCAAATCATGCATATAAGCTGCAACTCTTGGCTTAAGTGTTCCGAAATAGTGATCCTCCATCTCCTGTCCCTTAGGAGGCATAGCGCCGAGAAGTGTTCTTCCTGTAAACACAAGATCCATTCTCTTCTTGAAGTCCTCCTTATCTACTAAGAAGTACTCCTGCTCAGGTCCAACAGTTGTTGTAACGCTTTCTACCTCGGTATTTCCTAATAAATGAAGTACCTTGGTTGCCTCCTTGTTGAGTGCCTCCATGGAGCGAAGTAGGGGGGTCTTCTTATCCAAAGCTTCTCCACTGTAGGAACAGAATGCTGTTGGTATACAGAGTGTGCCGTCTTTAATAAATGCCGGTGAGGTAGGGTCCCATGCTGTATAACCTCTTGCCTCGAAGGTAGCTCTGAGTCCACCTGAAGGGAAGCTTGATGCATCAGGCTCACCCTTAACAAGCTCCTTACCTGAGAACTCCATAATAATCTCTCCATTACCTATCGGGTTAATGAAGCTGTCATGCTTCTCTGCGGTGAAACCGGTCAAAGGCTGGAACCAATGAGTGAAATGTGTTGCACCATTTTCAACTGCCCATTCCTTCATGGCAACTGCAACTGCGTTAGCCACATCAAGTTCAAGATGTGTATTCTTATCAATAGTCTTTCTTAATGCTTTATAAATATCCTTCGGGAGCTTTTCTCTCATAATCTTATCATTGAAAACCAAGCTTCCATACATTTCAGGTAATGCCATATTTTTATACTCCTTTCAAATAAAAAAATGGCGCCTCGGAGTTTCCTCCAAAGCGCCTTTGCTTTTACTTTACGTAATATAACTCTATTTTAATTATTTGTCAACAACTATTTTAAAAAATTTTTGAAACCCCTATCGTCTGCTCTTCAAGTACATCCAGAAATACTTTAACTGTATCAAGTGAGGTAAAGGTTGTCACATTGTTCTCAATTGCGCATCTTCTGATTGCAACACCATCCTCATAGTGAACTCCGGAAAGTATAGCTCTTGTGTTTATCATATAACTTACATATCCGGCACGAAGCGTTTTAAGAACCTCATCACTTCCCTCGCTCAGCTTTCTCCTGATTCTGGTACGGATTCCATGCTCCTTTAGGAATTCAGCGCTTCCGATTGTAGCTTCAATGTTAAAGCCCATGTCATAGAAACGCTTGATGAGCGGAAGTGCTTCCTCCTTATCCTCATCCGCAAGTGTTACTAATACAGTTCCGTAGTTCTGAAGCTTGATTCCTGATGCTATAAGCGCCTTATACATTGCTCTGTGCAGCTTCTTGTCATATCCGATGGCCTCACCTGTAGACTTCATCTCCGGAGAAAGATATGCGTCCATTCCCTTAAGCTTTGAGAAGGAGAATGCCGGAGCCTTAACGTACCAGGTATCCCTCTCCTCAGGATACAGGTCAAGAAGTCCCTGTTCCTTCAGACTCACGCCAAGAATGGCAAGGGTGGCTATATCAGCAAGAGGATAACCTGTTGCCTTTGAAAGGAACGGAACCGTTCTCGAAGATCTTGGATTAACCTCAATAATATACACATCCTCATTTTCATCTACGATAAACTGAATGTTAAATAAGCCCACTATTCCAATGCCTAAGCCAAGCTTCTTTGTATATCTTAAAATAGTTCCCTTAACCTTATTTGAAATACTGAAAGGCGGGTATACACTAATTGAGTCACCTGAATGTACACCGGTTCTTTCAACCAGCTCCATAATTCCCGGGATGAACACATTTCTGCCATCACAAATTGCGTCAACCTCAACCTCTTTACCCTTAATGTATCTGTCAACCAGCACAGGCTTATCCTCATCAACCTCAACTGCGGTCTTAAGGTAATGCCTCATGTCAGCCTCCTTGGAAACAATTTGCATTGCCCTTCCACCCAACACAAAGCTTGGTCTCACAAGTACAGGATATCCTATCTCACTTGCAGCCTTAATGCCATCCTCAATATTCGTTACTGCAACGCCCTTAGGCTGTGGTATATTAAGCTCAAGCAACACCTTTTCAAAGGCATCTCTGTTCTCTGCCTTCTCAATGGCTGCACAGTCGGTTCCTATAATTGATACACCATATTCCATAAGTGGTTCAGCCAGATTGATAGCAGTCTGACCACCTAAAATCGCAATTACGCCCTCCGGTTTTTCCATCTCAATTATGTTCATTACATCCTCAACACAAAGCGGCTCAAAGTATAGCTTATCTGAGGTTGTATAGTCGGTAGAAACCGTTTCAGGATTATTATTTATGATGATAGCCTCGTATCCGGCTGCCTTAATGGTCTTAACAGCATGCACGGTAGAATAATCAAATTCCACACCCTGACCGATTCTGATAGGGCCTGAACCCAATACAATAATTTTCTTTTTGTCAGAGATTATGGACTCATTCTCATCCTCGTAGGTTGAATAGAAGTATGGAATGTAGCTTTCAAACTCCGATGCACAGGTATCTATCATCTTATAGATTGGGAATAAATTATTCTCCTTACGGAGATCAAAGATTTCCCTCTGGGTTTTGCCCCATAGCACACCTATCTCACGGTCAGAAAAGCCAAGTTTTTTCGCCTTTTTAAGAGCATCAAAATCATCCTTATGTTCTGAAACATATCGCTCCATGTCAATTATATTCTTAAGCTTTCTTAAGAAGAACAAATCAATGGCCGTATTGCGTGTTATACTCTCAATATCTACATCTCTTCTCAGAAGCTCTGCAATGGCATAGATTCTGTCATCTGTTCCAACCTCTATATAGCTTAACAGCTCTTCTGTTGAGGTATTATCGAATCTTGCATTATGAAGATGGAATACACCTATTTCCAGAGAACGAACCGCCTTGAGCAGACTCTCCTCAAAGGTACGTCCCACGCTCATAACCTCTCCTGTAGCCTTCATCTGAGTGCCAAGAGAATTGTTCGCGTCATTAAATTTGTCAAATGGGAATCTAGGCATCTTGGTAACTACATAATCAAGAGCCGGTTCAAAGCTTGCCAGAGTGTTGGCAAGTGGTATTTCATCCAATCTAAGTCCCACAGCAATCTTAGCCGACACACGGGCAATCGGGTATCCGCTTGCCTTTGAGGCAAGAGCTGATGACCTTGACACTCTCGGATTAACCTCAATGAGATAATACCGGAAGGACTTCGGGTCAAGCGCAAACTGAACATTACAGCCTCCCTTTATGTCAAGTGCGCGGATTATTTTAAGTGCGCTGTCTCTAAGCATGTGATATTCCTTGTTGGTAAGCGTTTGAGACGGACAAACTACAATTGAATCACCGGTGTGAATTCCAACAGGGTCGAGATTTTCCATATTACAGATGGTAATAGCCGTATCATTGGCATCACGCATTACCTCATACTCAATCTCCTTGTAGCCCTTCACACTCTTCTCAATAAGCACCTGATGAACAGGAGAAAGAACAAGTGCATTTTTAAGTATGTCATGAAGCTCTTCCTCATTGTCCGCAAAGCCGCCACCGGTACCGCCCAGTGTAAATGCAGGACGGACTACAACCGGGAATCCAATCTCATGAGCTGCAGCGATACCCTCCTCCATGCTCTCGGCAATAAGAGATGGCAACACCGGCTCATTTAATTCCATACAAAGCTCCTTGAAAAGCTCTCTGTCTTCTGCTCTATTTATACTGTCTATATCTGTTCCGAGAAGCTCCACGCCACATTCTCTCAGCACGCCCTTTTTCTCCAGCTGCATGGCGAGATTCAGTCCTGTCTGACCACCTATTCCCGGAAGTATGGCATCCGGTCTCTCCATACGAATAATCTTAGCTATAAACTCCAGCGTCAGCGGTTCCATATAAACCTTGTCCGCTATGGATTCATCTGTCATTATGGTGGCAGGGTTTGAGTTACACAATATAACCTCATAGCCCTCCTCACGAAGAGCAAGACATGCCTGTGTTCCCGCATAGTCAAATTCAGCTGCCTGTCCTATTACAATCGGACCCGATCCGATAACTAAAACCTTGTGTATATCTGTACGCTTAGGCATTGACCTTATCCCCCTTCCACTGCTTCATCATATCAATAAATGTATCAAAAAGATATTCACTGTCCTGTGGTCCCGGCGCACTCTCCGGATGGTACTGCACAGAGCTAACCAAATCCTCCGCACAACGCACTCCCTCCACCGTATTATCAAGAAGATTCATATGGGTTATGGAAAGCTTTGTTGATTTTACGCTGTCTGCATCAACAGCATAGGAATGATTCTGTGATGTAATTTCTATCTTATCCGTAAGAAGATTCTTAACAGGGTGATTTCCACCTCTGTGACCGAACTTCAGCTTATATGTCCTTGCACCATAAGCGAGAGAAATAATCTGGTGTCCAAGACATATACCGAATATCGGCCGCTTGCCGATGAGAGCTCTGATTGTGTTGATTGTTGTTTCCACGTCGGTAGGGTCTCCCGGACCATTCGAAATAAAAATTCCATCCGGTTCAAGCTTCATTATTTCCTCCGCACTAGTATTCCACGGAACCACTGTGACAAACATATTTTTATGAACCATCATTCGCGTTATGTTTTGTTTCATTCCACAGTCAATGGCAACCACATGATAATCAGCCTTTTCCCTGTCACCTAGGGTATATATCTCCCTTGTGCTGACACGGGCTACCGCATCATGTGGCGGTTCATAGGACTTGAGTTCATCAACAGCCACCGCTGTAGCTTTATCCGTATGCGTAATGATAGCTTTACAGCTTCCAAACTGTCTTATATGTCTCGCAAGTCTTCTTGTATCTATCTCTGATATTCCAACAATATCATATTTTTTCATAACCTCCGCAAGCGTATTGCAGCTTCTGAAATTAGACGGCTCATCATTGTAATCCCTTACAACAAAGCCCGACATGGTTGGTGTCGCTGTCTCATAGTCGTCATCATTCATACCATAATTTCCAATCAGAGGATAGGTCATTACCACTGCCTGGTCCGTATAGGAAGGGTCTGACAGTATCTCCTGATATCCCACTACTGAAGTGTTAAACACAAGCTCCACAATGGCATCCCTATCCGAGCCAAAGCCCTTACCCACAAATTCTGTTCCATCCTCCAAAACGAGTTTTCGTAAATTTTGCTCAATCATAGCTCTCTCACTTTCTATTCCTACTTTGAAATACTACTGACATTATTTATACAGGATAATTATTGTCAAAGCAAGCCTTACATATAGGTAATTTTCCTGTCATACACGGAAAATCGGATATATCCATGTAACCTAACGAATCCGCACCGATGGATTCACATATTTCCTGTACGGACATATTATTGGCAATTAATTGTGAATTGTCCGGTACATCAGTGCCGTAGTAACAAGGATAAAGAAATGGTGGTGAGCTGATTCTGACATGAACCTCCCTCGCCCCACATTGTCTCAGCATATTGATGAGGTTAGCAATGGTTGTTCCCCTTACTATTGAATCATCAATTAATACAACCCGCTTATCCTTTACCACACTTTCCAAAACATTCAGCTTCGCCCTTACCGCACTTGTTCTTTCCTCCTGAGTCGGCTTAATAAAGGTTCGACCAACATAGCTGTTCTTATGAAAGGCAAGCGAAAATGGTATTCCGGATTCCTTTGAGTAACCGACTGCTGCCACCAGCCCCGAATCCGGCACTCCGGTAACGACATCCGCCTCAACAGGGTATCTCCTCGCCAATGCTCTTCCGCCCTCAATTCGCGCATCATACACATTTATCCCATCCAGTTTAGAATCAAGTCTTGCAAAATAAATGTATTCAAATATACAATGTGCCCTCTGATCCGTCTGCAAATGGTAATCTACATGCATACCCTCCTGGGTTATGGTAAGTATCTCCCCAGGTGCTATATCTCTCACAAACTCACCCCCAACTGCCGAGATGGCACAGCTCTCTGAGGCTACTATGTAGCTGTCTCCCTTTTTGCCAAGACACAGGGGCTTAATACCAAGGGGATCTCGAACTGCCACAAGCTTTCTGGGACTAAGCACCAGAAGTGCATAGCCACCCTTAATCATTTTTGCCGTCTTATACACTGCCTCCTCAATGGAATCAGACTGTATTCTCTCCTTAGCTATTCGATACGCTATGGTTTCGGAATCTGAGGAGCCGTTAAATATTGCTCCTTCCTGTTGTAGTTCATATCTAAGCTCATTTGCATTCGTTATATTACCATTGTGTGCCAGTGCAAGAGTTCCCTTCAGATAGTTCAGTACAATAGGCTGTGCGTTTGCTACTATGCTTCCCCCTGCGGTGGAGTACCTTACATGACCTATTCCTATGTTACCCCTAAGCTTTTCAATTATGTCCGCATGGAACACCTCACTCACAAGCCCCATATCCTTGTGAGAGCAAATGTTACCGATTGGTCCCATTGTATCACATACGACAATTCCTGCCGATTCCTGCCCTCTATGCTGTAATGCAAGTAATCCCTGATATATGGTCTGAGAAACAGAATTACCTCCGGCAGACCAAATACCAAATACGCCACATTCTTCCTTTACATGATCATCATATTCCAACATATTATATCCTCCAAAGTAGATTTTTGTATCATAGGAGTGCAAGCACGAATCTGCGCTCGGCCACAAAAAAAGACACTTCGGACGTTGTCCAAAGCGCCTTTGCTTTTTCGTGGTAATTATATTATTCCGGTCGAAAAAAGTCAACCATATATTGTATCGGACAGAATTTCCCTTCCGCAGTAAATCATACTAAACGGATGTATTCGTTGACCTTATTTTTTCTCTTATACTCAATATAAATGTAGGTGAAACTGACAACTCATCGATTCCCATTCTGATAAATTTCTCCGTCAAAGTGGTATCCGCTCCCAACTCACCACATATTCCAACCCAACAATTTTCTCTGTGTCCATTATCTATAACCATCTTAATCATCCTTAATACCGCCTCATGGTGGGAATCATAGATATTATCCAGCTTTGGATTCTGTCGGTCGATAGCCAGAGTATACTGAGTCAAATCATTCGTACCGATGCTAAAGAAGTCCACCTCTTTGGCAAGCAAATCACTTATCATTACCGCTGCCGGTGTCTCTATCATGATTCCCTGCTCAACATCACCATAAGGAATCCCCTGTGTATCAAGCTCTGCCTTAACCTCTTCAACGATTCCCTTTATCTGTCTAACTTCATTAACTGAGATAATCATAGGATACATAACGGAAATGGTACCGTAGTAGCTGGCTCTGTATATAGCTCTAAGCTGTGTCTTGAAAATATCCGGCTGTGCAAGACATATTCTTATGGCTCGGTATCCCATGGCCGGATTGTCCTCCTTGCCAAGGTTAAAGTAATCCACCTGCTTGTCTGCACCTATGTCAAGTGTACGGATGATAACCTTCTTGCCTGCCATATTCTCAGCAACCTTCCTGTATGCACTAAACTGCTCCTCCTCCGTAGGAAATGTATCTGTGCCGAGATACAAAAATTCACTTCTGAATAAGCCTATCCCTCCGGCATCATTTGCAAGCGCTGCTGCCACATCAGTAACCCCTCCAATATTGGCATAGAGATTTATCCTCTTTCCATCCAGGGTTACATTATCCTTCCCCTTAAGCTCCTGCAACAACCTTTTTCTGTTTTTATCTTCATCCTGCTTTGCCTTATAGTTGCTTAAAACCTCTTCATCGGGTTCCACATAAATTGTACCACTGTATCCGTCAACCACAGCAAGCTTTTCATCCATATCATCACTATAATTGATACCAATAAGGGCAGGAATGTTCATGGTTCTGGCAAGGATTGCAGTATGGGAATTGGTAGAGCCATGTCTTGTTACAAAGGCAAGCACCTTGGACTTGTCCATCTGAACAGTCTCGCTTGGAGCCAAATCATCAGCTACCACAATTACCGGAGTATTACTGTTTGCAATTCCTGCATCTCTTCCCTGCAGAATCGCAATTACGCGATTGGATATATCCTTCACGTCTTCAGCTCTTGCCTTCATGTAATCATCATCCATTGCAGCAAACATTTCTGCAAAATTATCACCTGTGGTTGCAACGGCATATTCAGCATTAATCTGCTGCCCCTCTATCATGTGGGTGATTGACTCCACATAATCCTCGTCATCCAGCATCATCTGATGCACCTCAAAAATCATGGCATTGTCCTCGCCAACCTCCTTAAGTGCCTTTTCATACAAGTCACCCAGCTGTTCCTTAGCCTTTTCCTTAGCAGCTTCAAATCTTGATATCTCCCCCTGCAAATCCACTATCTTCTCTCGTTTAACCTGAGTATCGTCCTTGCTATAGATAGATATCCTTCCTATTGCTATTCCGCCAAATACACTTTTTCCGGTTAATGCTACCATATCGGTTCCTCCCTCGCCTAATATGTATAGGTAGCTATCTTCTTGAATACGATTTTTTGGTTCTTCTCTTCTTCCTTGTTGGTCTTGTAGCCCTGCGATATTCGTCCAGCTCATCAGCTATAGTAGTGTAATCACGCTCAAATAGAAGATTAGACACCTGTTTTTTTATAGTTTGCTCCTGAATTAAATCCGGTATTCGCTCTATTATTTTATCCACAACAAATGCTTTGCTTTTCTCCTTATACTTCGGCATCAGGTTCATCTCCTGTATAGCGGCAAGCTCCGGGCGCCACATAAGCTCCAGCTTGTTCTTCCACAATACCTTAGGATTATTCATTGGTTGTCTCATATAATAGAAATCATATTTATCATCGACAAGCTCAACTGTAACTATCCCCCAATATAATGGCACATGCTCTCTAATGTGCAAAGCATGACTGGTACCGACCACAACTATGTTGTAGTCAAAATACCTGTCATAATCCTTGACCTGTCTGTCCAATCTGGCATAGGTATCAGCATCGCTTTTTATCTCAATCCCATAAATGTCATGCTCCGTAACCATAACCACATCAGCTCTGGACCTTCCCATATTCTTCTCTTCAATTATCCTGACCCTGCCATAGTATTCCTCAAGGAAGTCAAACAAGGGTTCTCTTATATCACTGTCGTGAAGCATGTCATTCTCCTTTTGCCATACCTTCTGAAGCACTAAGGTAATATGCGTAATCTCATCCGCCCAGAGTGACATCCTGTCTGTAATACCACTCTAAAGCATCATTTAAATCATCTTCGCTGTAATCCGGCCAATAAGTATCCACCACGTAAAAATCCGAATAAACAGATTGGATGGGTAGGAAGCCTGACAGTCTTCGCATTCCTCCCCATCGTATTACCAAATCAATACGGGAAATGTCCGAGGAAAATGGTTTGCCGTCAATCTGAATATGAGACAAATCCCATTGCCATCCATAGTTCACCAGAAAATTAACCTTAATTCCCCCGCCATTTATGGGGGTTCTGGTAGTATATGCTTTAAGCTCCTCCGGAAAACATTTAGAATCCTTATCTCCGACTACAAGCAAATCAGCACCCTCTCTTGTAAGCATATCCACAGCCTTTACACAGGCATTTTTAAAGGCCTCAAACTGTTTCTTTGGACGCTTACAGTTGTCTACGGTAAATCCATAATAGGTTATTTCCTGTATGTTCTGCTCCTTTGCCTGTTGCATCAATCTAAGTCCCGGCGCCAGACCATACTCATATCCGTCCTGTTTGTTCATTCCATGTTCTACTGCCCAACGGCGATTGCCATCCGGAATAATTCCAATATGCTTTGGCTTACACTTTTTCATTACTCTGTCAATTCCTTCCCTTTATTCTAGGAATAGTATTGACCATTTTAACTATAGCTTAAACAAAATCACTTATTTAATTTTGCTTATTTCTATAGTAAATATTAATGTTTAATTATATAAAACTGATTATACAAAAGTAGCCAGTTTGCACGAAAGAACTGCATAATTGTCCAATAGCCGCAGCCACGCAAGCCATATTCCCTTATAAGTCCAAACTTCGCCTGAAGACTCCTCACATCCTCAAACCATACCTCATGCTCTATTCCCTGATTTATGTAATTAAAGAAAGGACTCATGGCAACCTCGTCAAAAAAAATTTCTGCACCATTTGCTATGGCAATTCTAACCGCCTGAACATTATTTATGGTGGTTGCCCTCGTAACATCTCTCTGGTATGGCAATGGCCAATCATATCCGTAGTTAGGAATTCCCAAGTCAATTTTCTCCGCCGGGATTTGGGTCAGGGCATATTCCACTACACGGCGAACCTGATTCAAGGGTGCCACAGCCATAGGCGGACCATAGGTGTATCCCCACTCATAGGTCATTAGAAGGACATGGTCTGCAGCCTCTCCCAATGCACGATAATCCTTACCCTCATACAGCAATCCCTGTTGTTCTGAAGAGGTCTTTGGCGCCAGTGCCACAGAGGTATGATATCCATAAGCTCTCATTGTATCTGCAACCTGCCAGACAAATGCCGTAAATGCATCCCTGTCCGATGCCAGAATAAACTCAAAGTCTATATCCACACCCTGATAGCCCTTTGCCTGCATTGTGTCCAACAGATTCTGTATCAAATTGTTCCTGTATACCTCATTATTGACCACAGAATTAATCAGCTGATTATTGAACATTCCATCCATACCAAAGGGTGTCAAAGTAAGAATTGGCTGCACACCAAATTCGAAAGCCTTTTCAATCATCCAGCCATCCATACCATACATTGGCTGAATAAGCTCTCCCTCCGGTGTAAAGCCATAAGAAAAAATCGGCAACTCCGACAGATAAGGCAATGTCTGTTCCAGTACCCATGGACTGATAAAGGGATAAGCATATCCACTTACTGAAATGGTATAGTTGGCTGCTCTTATATTTCTGTTTACCAAAAGAGCTTGCCCTACAGCAAGCTCATATGGATATATTATTTGATTGTCATATATTAACTGTTGGACATCAACACCTAGCTCAATTGCTATACTGTCTACCGTGTCACCCTGCTTCACCACATAAATTTCCATGATACTATCTTTTCATTTTAGACCTCTGAAATTTATATGCTTCGGGCGATGTAAATATGAGTAATCCTATAAAAATTACTCATAAATCGGTTCAAAGTCGTCTGCACCATGTCCACAAGTCGGACATACAAAATCCTTTGGAAGCTCACTTCCCTCATATACATAATTACAGATTTTGCAGCGCCAGCCCACAATTTTTTTGTCCTTTTTAGTCTCTGCCGGCTTCGGTTTTACACGGCTCTGATAATCAGCATAGGTAAGAGGTGCATGGTCATTTATAACCTTCATATCAACAATCTCTGCTATAAACAATGTATGGCTTCCCAAATCATGCTGCTCTGTTACCTTTCCGCTAAGCACTGCACAGGTATGCCAGCCAAGATAAGGAATTCCCTGACAATCAGTAGGAAGCGGTATTCCCTCCATCTTATTGACATCACGTCCGGACTGGAAGCCCCAGTGCTTTATAGTCTCGAAGGTACATTCCTCATCCAGTAAGCTGATTGCAAATACACCACTCTTCTTAATAAGCTCACAGGTATAGTTCGTATTTATAACAGATATTGCTATTCTTGTAGGATTATTTGCAACCTGAATACAGGTATTTGTAATACATCCGTTTGCAATATCACCAAATTTTGTAGAAAGCATGAAAACACCATATGATAATTTATAGAGTGCTTTATTGTCCATTTTATATCCTCCTGATTATTTTACTTGTATGGTACCGTCGCCTACCATGTACGAGAATTCAGCTCTTTAAACTGTGCCACAGTTGGAACATGTGAATTCAAACCACCATCCACGTTGACAATCTGTCCTGTCACATAGCTGCTTTCGTCTGAAGCAAGATATACGCACATGTGACCGATATCCTCAGGACATCCATAACGATTAACCATGATATTGCTAAGGAATATATCCTTCAATGCCTGAGGAACATGTGCCTCATTCTGAGGTGTAACAATAAGACCCGGACGAACACAATTGCATCGGATATTCTGCTTTCCATACTGCAATGCAGTAGATTTGGTAAGCATATCCACACCAGCCTTCGCACAGGCATAGGCTGTAGAGCCAAGATCACCACCGCAGGAAGCCATTGAACCGATATTGATGATTGAACCACCTGCCTCATTTTTCTGCATATAAGGCAATACACATTTTGTTGTATAGAAGGTACCACGCATATCACTTTGGAAAACATTATCCCACATTTCCAAGGTCAGCTCATCAACTCGTCCATCCTTCAAACCAACATTGGCAGCATTGTTTACCAATATATCGATTTTACCATATTTCTCAGCTGTATCGGCAAATAGCTTTTCGATGCTTTCAGGTGCAGTAATATCCATGAAGTGATAATAAGCTTCTCCCCCATCCTTAACTATGGTATCCACTACTGCCTGTCCCTTTTCTTCTCTTCGTCCGCATATAACCACCTTGGCGCCTTCGGATGCATAGAGCCTTGCAATGCCAATTCCGATTCCGCTTGTAGAACCGGTAACTACAGCTACCTTACCCTTTAATCTGTCCATAAAAATACCTCCTTGATTATCATTTACTATTCTGAAAATAAGAATAGTTATCATACCTAAAATATATAACATACAAGATAAAAATGCAATGAAAATAAGATGGCTCAAAAAAAATAAAGCGAAACAAACCCATCAAACCTTGATGGACTTGTTCCGCTTTGCAAACCAATGTGCATCTGGAAAAATATATGTGTACCATCGGAGAATTATATAATCACCGATTCCACAGCTTCAATATTTGCATTACCCTGAATTGAAATAATACCATCCTCTTTATACGTATAAGCCCGGTAAACACATATACTGACTGTTTCACCCTCAGATATTGGAGCATCATCCAATTTGCATAAGCCTTTTAGTAAAACATCGTGTACGCGGACAACAATTTCTACCTCTTTTCCACGGAATACTGTTCTCTCCACCACAGCCTCTTCCAATGATGTTATATATGGGAATTTTGTACCAGCCTTAATGATAGTTACATCCTCCGGACGGATGATGGCCTTCGTGTCTGCATCCAGATGTGTAAAGCCTTTAAATTCCGCAATATTAGAAATCTTTGCCGGCTGTCCCATAAATTCTGCTACAAATGCGGTATGTGGCTGTCGATAAATTTCTCGTGGTGTACCTATCTGTTCAATCCTTCCTTTGTTCGTTACGATAATTTCGTCTGCTACCTCAATCGCTTCCTCCTGGTCATGCGTAACAAAAATACTTGTAATTCCAACTTTATTTATCATCTCTCTCAACCAGCTTCGAAGCTCTTGTCGTACCTTTGCATCTATTGCTGCAAACGGCTCATCCAACAGCAGCAATTCAGGTGATGGTCCTAACGCCCTTGCAAACGCAACCCTCTGTCTCTGTCCGCCTGAGAGTTGGCTTGGATAACGTTTTTCCAACCCTTTTAAATCTACCAATTCCAACAATTCATCTACACGCCTTTTAATATCTGCATTCTTCCATTTATTTACCTTTAAACCGAAAGCAATGTTTTCATAAACCGTCATATATCGAAATAGTGCATAATTTTGAAACACAAATCCCACATCACGTTTACTTGCAGGCACGTCATTCACTACCTTGCCATCGATAATAATATCTCCTGAATCTGCAGTTTCCAACCCGGCAATCATACGAAGAATTGTTGTCTTTCCACTTCCACTGGGACCTAACAATGCAATGAGAGTACCTTTTTCTATTCCAAAATTAATATTATCTGACGCCTTATAATCATCAAATGTTTTATTGATACCTTTTAATTCCACATATTTATTATTTTGTTGTTCCATTTTCTACACTCCCTTTTTCTCCGAAGTCCCTTTATTCTCTATAACGCTTCGAAGTATTAATATAATTACTGCCATCAATACTAATATCGCCGAAATAGAAAATGCTCCTGTAAAATCATAACCTTGATATAACAGCTCAATATAGAGCGGCATGGTATTGGTCTTGCCTCGCAAATGTCCTGATAATACTGATACTGCACCAAATTCTCCCATCGCTCTTGCAGTACAAAGTACTATTCCATAAAGAAGTGCCCATTTTATATGTGGAAATGTGATTTTTCTAAAAATCGTCCATCCATGAGCACCCATCAGGGCAGCCGCTTCTTCCTCATCAGTTCCCTTTGCTGTCAATACAGGGATTATTTCTCTGGATATAAACGGAAATGTGACAAATATCGTTGCTAATACTATACCGGGAACAGCAAAAATAATTTGTATACCCGCTTCCTTTAGATATGGATAAATTGCACTCTGCCGTCCAAATGTTAATACATAAATCAAACCTGCTATTATTGGAGAAACCGTCAATGGCAGGTCTATCAAAGTAGATATTACCTTTTTGCCCTTAAACTGAAATCTGGTAATGCTCCACGATGCAAAGATACCGAACACCGTATTTACAACAACCGCAATTATGCTTACTTTAATCGTCAATAATATGGCTTTCAACGCATATTCATCATGAACTGCTGCAATAAAAACCGAAAGTCCATCCTGAAATGCCGTAAACAACACATAAACGAGCGGCAGAATCAGCATCACTATCAGAAATAAAGCAGAAATACCAATTAAGATCCATTTAACAGGTCCGGAATTTTTTCTTATATTCATCTCTCACCAATTCCTTTCTAAGCAATGTTGCTAACGATTTTAGATGTTCTGCTTTGTATGACAGCATTTATAAAAAGTATTACAAATGCAATTAACAGCATAACAAGAGCAATGGAGGTTGCACTGGCATAATCATATTCCTGCAATTCAGACATAATCATGAGTGGCGCAATCTCTGTCTCATATGGTGTGTTTCCTGCGATAAATACAACGCTGCCATACTCTCCCAATCCTCTCGCGAAGGACAACGTAAAACCACTGATTAAAGCCGGTAATATTTCAGGCAGAATCACCTTCCTTAGCGTTTGAAAGCCTGATGCTCCCAATATATTTGCCGCTTCCTCATACTGTATATCTATTTTTTCCAGCACCGGCTGTACGGCACGAACTACAAAAGGAATTCCGATAAAAACCAATGCAACTGTTATTCCGACCCTTGTATATGCTATCTTTATTCCGAATTTATCAAAAAATCCACCAATCCAGCCATTTGTTGTGGTTAAATGCGTAAGAGAAATACCTGCTACCGCCGTTGGAAGTGCAAATGGCAATTCAATAATACCATTCATTATCTTCTTGCCCGGAAAATCATAGCGTACAAGCACCCATGCAAGAATTACACCCATTATGGCATCTATCACCGCCGCTATGAAGGATGTTATAAAACTAACCTTGTAGCTTGCCAGAACCCTTGGTCTTGATACTGTTTCGATAAAATCAGAGAATGATAGCTCTGCAGAAAAAATGACAAGTGTGCATAACGGAATTATCACAATGAAGCCTAACAGGGTTATCGTAATGCCAAGAGATAATCCAAAACCCGGAATTACCCTTTTCTTTTTTCTCTTCTTCTCTTTCACAATTGTCATCCTCTCTTTCCTAAAATCGGATTGCCGCACATGTATTGCGGCAATCCTACAAATATCTAATTTTTTTATTCCTCAAAAATCTGATCGAATATTCCGCCATCAACAAAGTGCTTTGCACTTGCTTCCTTCCAACCACCGAAATGTGTAATATCCGTAAGGTCTACATTCGTTATAATCCATCTTCCGTCTGCAGGGATTTCAGTTATTGTATTGCTGTCAGCAGTTGTAGTATAATTTGCAAGAATTGATTCATTAGTCGGGCGATAATAATTCTCTGCCTCCAATACCTGCGCTTCATCTGAATACAAATACTGAAGATATTCTGTTGCAACCTCCCTTGTTCCTCTGTCATCTACAACTGAATCAACAACTGCAACTGTCGGCTGGCACAAAATTGATACTGAAGGAACTATAATTTCATATTCACCCGGAGCCTCCTCCAAAGAAAGGAAAGCCTCATTTTCCCATGCCAGCAACACATCCCCCTGACCATTCTCAGTAAATGTTGTTGTTGATCCACGGGCACCTGAGTCAAGAACCAATACATTCGCATATAATTTCCTCATGCTCTCTTCAATTTCTTCTTCACTCTGTCCCTGTGTTTCAAAATAGTACCAAGCTGCAAGATAATTCCAGCGTGCACCACCTGAGGTCTTTGGATTTGGCGTAATAACTCCAACACCATCCTTAATTAAATCATCCCAATCCTGAATATTTTTTGGATTTCCTTTTCTTACCAGGAAAACAATTGTTGAAGTATATGGTGAGCTGTCTAAATCAAACTCACTTGTATAGCCCGCTTCAATTAATCCTGCATCTGCAACCGCATCTACATCACCCTCAAGGGCTAAGGTAACAACATCCGCTTCCAGACCATTTGCAACCTCCAGAGCCTGCTTACCCGAACCTCCATGGGACTGTGTGACTACAACCTCCTGACCGGTTTCCTCTTTCCAATGTTCGGCAAAAATTTTATTATATGACTCATAAAGTTCTCTGGTCGGATCATAAGACACATTTGTGATCTCTACTGTCTTGCTACTGCTCGAATCCTTTTTGCCACAACCTGTTAAAGCTCCAACTGTTAACACTGTCGCTACCGCTAAAGCAACTGTCTTATTTCTTAGACGAATAAACTTTTTCATAACACATCTCTCCTTTAACTCTTGTTTTTGTTATGTTAGCAATAATATGCATTTACTGTATAAAATTCAAAACCATTTTGTGAAAACGTTATCATTATCATAATAAAAAAGCATTATCTTCCATTTTATTTGAACGGAAAATAGTGCTTTTCAGATATGTGTTTTGTTCTTTTTTATAAGTTTGTGAAATCGTTTACACCTTTAATTTCAAAGCTTTGGCGCGGATTCTGCATTCGTTTGCAAGTCTTCTGGGTCCAACTCTGCGTTCGTTTGCAAGTTTTCTGCGCCCGAACTCTGCGTTCGCTCCTGCTAAGGTCCACCGGTTTGGTTTCTTGTCATTAATTTAAAAAAATCCCCATGCATGGGGATTAGATTCGAACCTGCGGTCTCCGCTCCGCTCCGGTCCGTTCAGAGCCGAGGTCCACCGGACCTCGTGAACCCTCTGCGCCCGAACTCTGCGTTCGCTCCTGCTAAGGTCCACCGGTTTGGTTTCTTGTCATTAATTTAAAAAAATCCCCATGCATGGGGATTTTTTTAAATCGATGCGACAGGATTCGAACCTGCGACCTCTGCGTCCCGAACGCAGCGCTCTACCAAGCTGAGCCACGCATCGTGAATAACAGAGCCCCTCGACATCAAATCTGTCAATCGGCTCTGCTTCATAATTTTACCTTATTTTATCGAATTGTCAAGCTTAATTTACCATATAGCCTCTTATTGAATTTTTCCATTAATATCCATATGGAAATTCATATACAAATCCATCACTTAAGAGTACATATCTGCCATAGATATCAACTACATCCTCTGTCAGGGAATTAAACAGGTCATCCGGCTTAAGGGTCGGATCCTCATCCGGGGTGCAAGAGTAATATCCATCTGCAGTTTTTACTATCAGCATGCCCTTATTATACCACAGATCAAGGATTTCAGACTCAGGCAAGGCTATGGTATAAACAATTTCCGCTTTCTCATCTTGCAAAATCATAAGCTCATTGGTATCCGTTACTGCAGCTGTAAGCTGATATACTGAATACGGATCATACAGCTTTGTAAATGTATAATCTGCTGTATTCTCTATAGGTGTAACCTCCATTGCAGATGAACCCGATTTATGCAAATAAAGCTTACCGTCTGAGCATAATGCAAATTCTCCCGATCTGTCCACCATTTCCAGCCCCTCTGGAACAATGTTAATCAGGGCACCGGTATAATCTATCAGATACTTTCCTGTATCCAGAAATGGTCCTTCTGTATCATCATTTTTATTTGTGTGAACATAGTAATAGCTTCCATCCTCACAATAAATGTAAAAGGAGCCGCCATAGGATTTACTAATACCAATCTCCCTGATATCCTTTCCCTCCAACATAACACTGTCAATAATCTTAACTGCCTTACAATCCTCAACCTCAACGTGGTAATAGTGATTTCCCTCAAAAATTGTCACTTCCCCATTCTCACGTTCCATGTCGGACGAGTAGGTATCAATATCGGTAATATCCCAGCTTGGCTGTCCTAAATCAGATATGTAATATCCTGCGCCATCATTATAATACGAATACAAATGACCATCATCCGCCAAAATAATCAGTGCGCAGTTAGAGCCTTCCTCATAAATTATATCCTTGATATGTCCGGAAATAACATCCTGCCCATCTCTGTTTTCAGTATATTCCTTTAATTTTATAAGCTCAAGTGACTGTATTTCATCAGGTTGTGCCTCCGTAACCTCCTCAGTTGTCGTTTCCTCTGTAGTATTTTCCGTAGTATTTTCTGAGGTATTATCATATCTGTCCTCTTCCTCCGTCCTTTCATCTGCCAGCTCTGTGGTTGTTTTGTCGGAGTCATCCTTGTCCTTATCTTTATTATGCAATATCATCGCTGTCGCTCCACCACCCACTAGCACCGCAGCCACAATTCCTGCAATAATCTTCTTTTTCATTGTGTTCATTCCAATCCTTCCTATGTTATTCTTGATAGCATTACCTGCCTGTCCTGCTGACACATTTGTTCCAGCTGATGCACTTACAGCCGCATACACACCCTGTGGAAGCATACCTATGCCATAGAGCTCATTGACCTCAGAAACAAAAACACTTGCAAGAAATGGTACTGCTGCAAAGCTATACAGCTTATCATCTGTTTTGTTCTCATAGGCGAGAACTCCCTGTTTGATTTTTCCTCTGGCAGCACTCAGACGATATGTAACTGTTCCTACAGGGCACTCCATAACATCAGCAATTTCGGGTATCGTTAACCCATTAAAATAATACAAGAAAACTGTCTGATATTCCTTTTCCGAAAGAGTTGACCTCATAATATTTAATACAACCTGTCTCTTTGCCTGATTAATGGCATACTCCTCCGGAAGAAAGCTTTCGTTTTCCTCTAATGGTGCATTTTCCATATTTTCCACGTCCACAGAAACAGTCCTGTTTTTCTTTAAGAAATCCTTACACTTATTGACTGCAATACGATTTAACCAAGGCATAAACTTTCCCTTGTCTTCCAAGGTTTGCAAAGTATTCATCACAGTAACATATACGTCTTGTGTTACATCCTGCGCATCCTGCTCATTCTTCAATAAATTAAAGCAGGTATAATACACGACATAATATGTTTGCCTGTACAACTCTTCAAAAGCCTGTCTGTCTCCACTTGTAGCCAAGTCAACATAGTAATCTAAATTGTACATTGTGTATGTCTTCTCCTTTTCACATAATTTGTAAAGCTACCCTTACATAACATAGACGATTTATTATATTAAAATATTGGAAAAATTGTCAAAAAATTTAAAAATTCAGGAAGTCAATCGATGTCCATTTAGATGAGCCTGCCCCAAGGCTTCCGCGGTTGAGGCAGGCATAAATTCTGAAAAATCTTATTACCTTCCATCTATAAATTCTCTTGAAAAAAGGCTTCTATTTCAGCTGCTGCAACATCCTCATCATCGCCTTCAACGACTACGGTAACAGTTTCGCCTTTTTTTACACCAAGACCCATAAGAGCCATAAGCTTCTGTGCTTCTGCACTCTTTCCAGCCTTCTCAACTGTAATCCTTGATGAATACTCCTTTGCTTTCTTTGCAAGAAGTCCTGCAGGACGTGCATGTATACCAACCTCATCTGTAATTGTATAATCGAAAGTTTTCATAATATCAATCTCCTTTTCTATTTCTAATAATTTTTATTATTTTTCTTTTTACAACTTTTATTCTAACTCTGTTCCGTTACTCTGAATGACTTTTTTTATCAATAGAATACAAAAAGCAAAAAAACCAGCTTCTAAGCTGGTTTTTTTACTGTCGCCTATACCATATCATTTTGAGATAAGTACATGCTGTCATCTCCTCCGACTGACAACATCTCTTATATTGGATAAGGCATCATATGCATTATCCACATTCCTCACGGCTGCATCCATAGGACATGAACCGGTATCGGTACGATTTCGAATTGCTTCCACTAATATATCGTATGAAAAAGCTATACCATTCTTTAAAAATATTCCCTTTGCAGCTTCACTCATAACCGGAGCATAAACCTCTCTTACACCCAGGATGACATAGAGAAATGCAGCAGCCTTGCCAACTATTTTATCTGCCGCACTAAACCCACTCATAGCTTCCCCTGTATCAATCCACTTAAGCAATGGTGCTATTCCACGTTCCTTACTGGTATATAGCACTTCTTCCTTACACAATACACAGGTATATCCACCTGTTTCCAACAGTTTTCTTGCTTTTACAATGTTGCTACTCATATCTATCCCTCGTATTTTCTTGAATGTTCAACACGATAAACGATAAGCGGAAGAAGGGATAATTGGAGAACAATACCGAAAATTCCTGCTGTTATACTCTTCCATATAACAGCAACCTTTATTGCTTCGTTATTCAATAAATAAACCGCAGCTAAAATAGCCAATGCACGTACAGCCCGGCCTGCCACCTGCGTAAGCAATACCTTTCCTACTGTCGGCATCTTGGTATTGCGAAGAATTCCTGAAAATAGTCCATAGACACATAATTCAATCATCATAAATGGCAACATTGTTATCCCCGGCATCCCCGAAAGTGCAAAGCTAACCAATGGTCCAAGCAATCCTGCCACTGCACCTGCATAAGGTCCGGCTAACAAGCCAACAAGAATAATCGGCAAGTGCATGGGCAAAAATGTTTCACCAAGGGCAGTTCCCAACCCTGAAATTGCTCCTAATACATGAAAAAACTGTGGTACAACAACAGCACCAATCACCGCAAGTATTGCCGCAATAGTCTGCGTCTTTATTGAAAGCTGTGGTTTTACATTTATCTTTACCGTTGTGTTTGACATAATCATAATCTCCTTATCCTTTTTCAGCTTTTATTAACACTATGTAATATCAATCATAAGATAACCTGCTATGACAAGTCAACAGTAAAAATTATTATTTAGGGTAAATTATACTGTGCTTTCCTTGGCGCCTCCATCAGAATATTCAAGAAAATATCGCAATCCAATATTGCCTCGTACAGCGTCCACTATATTGATACAGCTGTTGCCCATCCTGTCTACCGAATGAATAATCTTATTGAAGGGCTCTGTCAGTTTTGCGACACATTTACCTTTTCCTACACGCTGAACATGAGCTTTACGCATTCTGATGCCGAGATCCATGATTTCCTCTTTTTGTTTGATAATCTTCTTGGCGCCTTCCGAATCTCCGGTCAACATCATTTCCTTTGCCTGCATATACATTTTTTGAATCAGCTGAAGGCTGTCCGTTAAGTCGTCCATTGCCTTAGATGAATATTTATACTTTTTTTCTTCCTTATCCTTCAGTGCCAATCCGATTTCCTTGCACAAGGCACCCATACGATCCACATCACTGAGTACATACATGATACCCGCCGTCTGGGTTGCCTGCTCCTCCGTAAGACCACCTGATGCAAACAATTCTGACAGGTAATCTGTGATGCTGTCATACAGCGTTCTGGTATCATCGGAATTTTTTATTACCTCCGGTATCTTACTGCTGTCTTTTTTCTCTAAAACCGAAATAAGCTCTTTTAAATTCTGTCCGACAAATTCTGTACATCTCATTATTTCTTTTGCCACAAGCTGAAGTGCTGCAGTTGGCTGTCCAATCAGCTTCGAATCCAGATACATAGGTTCTGAATTGGCATACAGTGTCTTTCTTCCATCCGGAACAAGCTTCATAACAAGCTTGACCATAAGCCAAATTAAAGGTATCCATAAAACTGTCATTGTAAGATTAAAAAATGTATGGGCATTAGCTATCTGTCTTGAAATTACCTCTACTTCAGGTCCTTCCGGTGATATATGCTGTATCAGTGCCGCATAAGGTTTAACAAACCATATAAACAGCAAACATCCTGAAATATTAAATATACAATGCGCCGCAGCGGTTCTCTTCGCATCCTTCGGCTGCCCTATACTTGCCAGCAATGCTGTAATTGTTGTACCGATATTATCTCCAAGAAGTATAGGTATGGCACCTGCCAGACCCATTATACTATCTGTTCCACCTGCTACCGGCTGCGAGGCGAAATTCTGTAAAACCGCTATCGTTGCACTACTGCTCTGTACGACGAGTGTCATCAATGTACCAACTGCAACGCCAAGAATCGGGATATTAGTTACCTTAGCAATCATATCAGTAAATACCGGACTATAGGCCAATGGCTTCATGACACTTCCCATGGTTTCAATACCGAGGAATAAAAGACCAAAGGCAAAAAGTGTCTGACCAATATTCTTGGCTTTTTCTGATTTCATGATAAAGCTGATTATAAAACCTACAAAAATAATTAGGTATATATAGTCGCTTAATTTGAAAGCAATAATCTGCGCCGTCATGGTTGTTCCAATATTGGCACCCAAAATGATACTGATTGATTGTCGCAGATTCATAAGTCCCGCACTGACAAAGCCTATTGCCATAACGGTAGTAGCGCTACTACTCTGTAAAACTGCCGTTGTAAGTGCACCTGCTATAACACCCATAACTGGATTTTTGGTTAACAGTGCCAATATGCTTTTCATTTTTTCGCCGGCTGCTTTCTGAAGGCAATCGCTCATCATATTCATTCCGAAAATGAATACAGCCAAGCCTCCTAACAACCCAAAGACTATCTGCAAGTTACTACTCATAATTAATCTATCCCCTTTCAGCTTTAGTTTTGATTTAATTCATCCCAGTTTTTTATCTCACCTGTGAAAATGTTTCTTAACTCATCCAGCAGGATGTCATCCAACGGATTATCCGTTCCTACTATTACAACGATGTTATCTCTGGCAATAGCCGTGTAATCCAACAATTCTTTTTCATAATCCTTAAGCTTTCTGGATGACATGCCAAAATCACACTCACCTGCCATAGCATTGGTCAGACCATCTGTCGAATCCGTCGCAACCACAGTAATCGTTGCATTGGTGTTTATTTTTTCATACGCATCGGCAAGCTCTTCCATAAGAGGTGCCACAGAGGTTGAACCCTGTATCAGAATTTCTCCTTTTGCACGATTAGACAAAAATGTACTACTCTTCGCTACCGGTTCATAATTTTCTCCAACTATTTCCTGTCCTGCCCCCAGTACATAGGATAAGAAATCCTGTTCCAAATCATTCAGCTTTCCTGAATATGCCAGATAAAAATCTCGACTTAGGGGATATTTACTACCATCATCTGATGATTTTCCATCTATCTTAAGTGCTTTAATATTTTCATTCCCGGAAAGTGCGCCCTGGGATACATATCCTATTGCTGATTTGTTTTCTTCCACATATTTAATTACCGCGTCAGCATCATTTTCAATTACTGCATCCTTGGTAGTTAAATCTGAGCTGTCATTTCCATCTGACTGAAAATCAACCAAATCTGCAAAGGTGCTTCTGGTTCCTGAGCCTTCCTCTCTTGAAACAACCTGAATCGCTCCCAGCTTATCCAAGCCTTCCACATTTCGCTCCGCTGATGAGCCGGTGTCTTTTGTTTTGCTGCATCCTGACACAATACATAGAATACTCACCATAACGGCAATTATTTTTCTACTTTTGCTTTTCATGAAACATTCCCCTTCATATCTCTTCTTTACTCT
Organism: Wujia sp.; assembly: GCA_051879975.1. Taxonomy (GTDB): domain Bacteria; phylum Bacillota; class Clostridia; order Lachnospirales; family Lachnospiraceae; genus Coprococcus_C. The sequence goes on along the minus strand of JBJENB010000138.1, from coordinate 2,377 downwards.
TTTGCAATATCTTTCAAGGCATTGATGATTATATTATTCCAATGTCAAAACCATAGGATGCTTGTGAAAAGTTTATGTAAAATATTTTTGAAATCCTCTCTCCGGCTAGAGCACTTCCTATGATATAGAAAAAGGCTGTTTCCTCAACGATTTTCAATCGTTAAAGAAACAGCCAATTCTCTGTCCAGAATAACATATATCATTTTTCTATTTCACTTTACTATTTTGTTTCGCAGGCGAAAGTGCTATATAGGCAACCCCCAGTAACAACAGTACTGCGATGGTCATCCAGACAGCCAAGGTTACATTTCCCATTGGCTTAAACATATCATAGTACCCTTTCATATAAATCAGTACCATTACAGCAGGAATAACAAAGGTCACATACGCCCTTAGCTTGTTGGAAAGAGCCTTACCTTTACCTGTATTTACTTCATCCACAAAATTGTTCCAGCCCCAGCCATTTTTTCTTACACAGAATAAGACAGCCACAAGGCTTCCAAGAGGCAGTATATTATAGGAAACCAGGAAATCCTCGAAATCCATAATTGTGCTGTTAGCTCCCATAGGCTTAATATCTGATAGGATATTATATCCTAACACCGCCGGTATGGATAAAACGGATATTCCAACAATGTTTATCAATATGGATTTTTTTCTTCCCCAGTCCGTCAGGTCATCCGTCATTTTGACAATATTTTCAAAGACGGCGATAACCGTTGACAACGCAGCAAAGGTCATAAATACGAAGAAACACAAAGCCCATATCTTTCCCCCGGACATATGATTAAATACATTTGGCAGCGTTACAAAAAGCAGCGATGGTCCCGCATCCGGCTCTATGCCATATGCAAAGCATGAAGGAATAATTATTATTCCTGCTGTAATAGCCACAAATGTATCTATACAGGTCACACTTATCGCCTCTCCCACAAGTCTTCTCTCCTTTGTGAGATAGCTTCCGAATATCTCCATAGAACCGATTCCTACGCTTAGTGTGAAGAACGCATGTGTCATGGCAGCAAAGACTACATTTCCTATTCCATTATCCAAAAGCTTGCTAAAGTCAGGAACAAGATAGAACCTTACACCCTCCGAAGCGCCCTTTAATGTAACCGAACGAATCGCCATAACGATCATCAGGGTAATGAGAAGCATCATCATTATCTTGGTAATTCTTTCCACACCGTTATTCAGTCCCAGTGCGCATACTCCGAAGGCTAATAAGATAATTACAAAGGTCCAGAACAGCATTACACCCGGACTGTCCAGCATGACATCATGTATTTTCTCTATGCCCTCCGTATCCTTACCCTCAAAGCTTCCCTTGGTTGCCAGATATGCATAGTACATCATCCAGCCGGCAACCATGGTATAAAACATCATGAGGAGATAATTTCCTGCAAAGCAGAAGCCCTTTACCTTACTCCAATGTGTCCCCTCCGGCTGTAATGTGTTGTAAGCCTTCATAAGACTGTGTCCGCTTGCCCTTCCAATGGCATACTCACACATAAGTATAGGAAGTCCGAGTAATAACAAACACAAAATATATATTACAATAAAAGCTGCGCCACCATTTTCGCCGCAAATGTATGGGAACTTCCACACATTTCCCAGTCCTATGGCACAGCCGGCAGAAACCAATATAAATCCCAACCGTGAATTAAATTTTTCCTGTTTCATAAATATCCCCTTTGAGTGTTTATTTCATATAATAACACAACTCCGGAAATATATACAGCAAATTCAACGGTTGGGAAATAGTTTCCATTAGAAGTATTCTCTTAACCTTATTTCACAAATCTTAATTTTCCTTTGCTTTCCCATGTTACCTGTTTAACCTGATATGGTGCTTCTCCGTCCATATGTATCCACTGTGGAGCTTCAGTAACTAATCTCATTCTCTTACATCTATGGATGGTAATATCTTTGAACAAAAGGTGCTTCTTGAAATATACCATAACCACAGCTATTAAAAGCTTAATTTTAGACATTCCTCTTACCAGACATACATCCATCATACCATCCGTAGGATTAGCATTTGGACAAAATGGTACTCCTCCACCTTCATACATATGATTCATACCTACTACGAAGAACATCCTCGGCAGCTTAATCATCTCTCCGTCATCCAGATAAAGCTTCGCTCTGGTTGTCCTCTTGGAGAATATCTGCTTAACGCCGATTATTACATAAACAAGCTTTCCAAGGTGAAGCTTATTCAGAATTTTCTTAAGCCTGCTTCTGCTTACCTCCTCACAAATATCCGCATCATAACCAACTCCACAGCTGATAAGAAAGCGCTTTGAGTTGCTGCCACCTGTATAATCTGTTGTTACCTCACCATAATCAAGCCGTATCTCTTCCGGCTGCGTCA
>JBJENB010000137.1:0-1703 GCA_051879975.1 Wujia sp. | reverse complement strand
TAGATTACTCAGACATATATACAGAAGGTATTACAAAGATAACTGAGACAGATATTAAATATGCTAAGGCTCTTGAGGGTTCAATTAAGCTTTTAGGAACGAGCAAGATTGAGGACAAGAAGGTTTATTCCATGGTAGCACCATTTATAATTGGTAAGGAGCATCCGCTTGCAAATGTTAATGGCGTATTTAATGGAATCTTTATAAACGGAAATATGCTTGGAGATACAATGTTCTATGGCAGAGGTGCCGGTAAGCTTCCTACTGCGAGTGCCGTTGTATCGGATATTGTTGACGAGGTAAAGCATCGTGGCAATAATATCATGACCATTTGGGATGAAGATAAGATAGTACTTGAGGATAAAAAGAGTTCTTCCTGCAGATTCTTTGTCAGGGTTGATAATTCAAAGGAAGAAGTTGAGCGTGTATTTGACTCTGTGAAATATGTATCAGCTGAAGGAATAGATAACGAGACTGCCTTCCTTACAGAGGTCATAACAGAGGGAGAATTTGACGAAAAGATAGCAGGACTTAACTGCATATCAAGAATTAGAACTGCATTATAATTATTCTTGATACATTTTGTAACCCGTGTTATACTGTCGGGGGTTAAATATGAATAAAGTGCGCTTGACGCATTGTGTATATTTAGGAGGAAGACATGCTAGTAGTTAAAAAGTTTGGCGGAACTTCGGTAGCCAACAAAGAGAGAATTTTTAATGTTGCTAGAAGATGTATCGAGGATTACCAAAAGGGTAATGATGTCGTAGTTGTATTATCTGCAATGGGAAAATACACAGATGAGCTTATCGCTATGGCTAAGGATATCAACGAGATACCACCTAAGAGAGAAATGGATATGCTCTTTACAATAGGAGAGCAGATGTCGGTAGCTCTTATGGCTATGGCTATGAATAAGCTTGGCGTTCCGGCTATATCTCTCAATGCATTTCAGGTTGCTATGCATTCTACATCAGTTTACGGAAATGCAAGACTGAAGAGAATCGATACAGAGAGAATCAAGCATGAGCTTGAGCAGAGAAAGATAGTAATTATTACCGGTTTCCAAGGGATAAACAAGTATGATGATTACACAACACTTGGAAGAGGTGGTTCAGATACAACAGCAGTTGCTCTTGCAGCTGCACTTAATGCAGATGCTTGCGAGATATATACAGATGTGGATGGCGTATATACAGCAGACCCAAGAAAGGTTAAAAATGCTCGTAAGCTTGACTGTGTAACATATGATGAAATGTTAGAGCTTGCCACACTTGGTGCAGGAGTTCTTCATAACCGTTCTGTTGAGCTTGCAAAGAAATTTGGTGTACAGCTTGTGGTACGTTCAAGCTTAAATACTTCAGAGGGAACAATTGTTAAGGAGGGTGCAAAGATGGAAAAGATGCTTGTTAGTGGTGTAGCAGGAGATTCTGATACAGCCAGAATAGCAATAGTAGGATTAAAGGATGAGCCGGGTGTTGCATTTAAATTATTCAACAGCCTTGCAAAGCACAATATAAATGTAGACATGATTCTTCAGTCAGTAGGAAGAAAGGGAACTAAGGATATCAGCTTCACAACAAGTGAGGAGAATGCAGACGAGGCAGCAAAGGTTATAAACGAGAACTTCAATAACTTTGAGAGCATTGATGTTGATAAGAAGGTTTCAAACTTATAGCATATTCTACAGCTAAAGTTTTAAA
>JBJENB010000136.1:0-6361 GCA_051879975.1 Wujia sp. | reverse complement strand
ATGGCACAGCTTTGGGGCGGCCGTTTTACGAAAGAAACGGATAAATTAGTATATAATTTCAACGCATCAATATCCTTTGATCAGAAGTTCTATAGACAGGATATAAGAGGCAGCATTGCCCATGTTACAATGCTTCAGGCTTCCGGTATATTAACCCTTGATGAAAGAGACATGATTATTGACGGCTTAAAGGGTATACTTCAGGATGTGGAAAACGGAAACCTAAAGATTACTGATGAATACGAGGACATTCACAGCTTTGTGGAGGCCAATCTTATAGACAGAATCGGTGATGTAGGTAAAAAGCTTCACACAGGACGTTCAAGGAATGACCAGGTTGCACTGGACATGAAGCTTTATGTAAGAGACGAATTAACCGAGGTGAAGAGTCTTGTGGTGAACCTGATAAAAGTTTTACACGGACTTATGAAGGATAACCTTGAAACCTATATGCCGGGCTTCACTCATTTACAGAAGGCACAGCCTGTAACCTTTGCCCATCACATCGGTGCTTATATGGAAATGTTCAAGAGAGATTATTCCCGTCTATGTGACATCTATGAGCGTATGAATTACTGTCCTCTTGGTGCAGGTGCCCTTGCCGGTACAACCTATCCGCTTGACAGAGAGCTTACAGCTTCTCTTCTGGATTTTTCCGGTCCGACACTGAACAGTATGGATTCTGTTTCTGACAGGGATTATGTAATTGAAATGCTTTCTGCATTTTCAACCATAATGATGCATTTATCAAGATTTTCAGAGGAAATAATAATCTGGAATTCAAATGAATACCAGTTTGTTGAATTAGACGATGCCTATAGTACAGGAAGCTCGATTATGCCTCAGAAGAAAAATCCTGACATTGCAGAGCTTGTCCGCGGTAAAACCGGCAGAGTCTACGGAGCACTCACCGCTATCCTGACTACCATGAAGGGAATCCCTCTTGCATATAACAAGGATATGCAGGAGGACAAGGAGCTTACCTTCGATGCAATAGATACAGTGAAGGGTTGTCTGGCGCTTTTTACCGGAATGATTTCTACCATGAAGCTCAACAAGAATGTAATGGAGAAAAGTGCCATGAACGGCTTTACCAATGCAACTGATGCTGCTGATTATCTTGTAAATCATGGTGTTCCATTCAGAGATGCCCACGGAATTGTTGGACAGCTTGTACTATATTGCATAGAGAAGGATATCTCACTGCTTGATATGACTCTGGATGAATACAAGAAAATTAGTCCTGTCTTTGAGGAAGATATCTATAAGGCAATAAGCCTTGAGGAATGCGTCAGCAAACGGAATACCATAGGTGCTCCGGGTAAAGAGGCTTTGTTGAAGGTTATAGCAATCAACGAAGAATTTATTAATACTATATAAATTCCTTCCAAAATATATGAAAGCTTTACATTAACTTATTTGGAGGTAATAAAATGAATAACACAGAAAAAGCAAAATACGAATTGGCAAAGAAAATGCTTAAGGGGAAAATTGAGATAGATGAGGTTGCCTTGATGACAGGTATTTCTATGGATAAGCTTGAAGAAATCAATAATGAGATTAATCCCAAGAATCCTGATGTAGAGCTACTTAAAAATCTTGACACCACAGATTTCGATTTAGGACCAATTCTGTTCGACGACCTTCCTGCCGAGGATGAAGAATTGGAGGGCTTCAAGCCTTACGACCAGCTTCATGAGGAGGAATAAGTCTTTATTATAGCCATGAAATCTTAAGCCTTCATAAAGCTTTTTAAGATTTCATGGCTATAACTTTTATGACAAATAATTTCTCATAGACTTTATTGCATTCTTCTCCAGACGGCTCACCTGTGCTTGGGATATACAAATTTCCTCTGCTACCTCTGTCTGTGTTTTGCCTTCAAAAAATCTAAGCCTGATTATGTTATATTCTCTCTCGTCAAGCCTTGCCATAGCATCTTTAAGAGAAATGTTTTCTACCCAATTTTCTTCCCTGTTCTTCTTATCGCTTAACTGATCCATCAGATAAAGTACATCCTGTCCCTCCTGATAAACCGGTTCAAATAAAGACATAGGTGTTGCTATTGCATCCATTGCATTGACTATATCTTCTTGGGGTATTTCTATCTCCTTTGAAATTTCTTCCATTGTAGGGTCTCGGTCTAGACGTTTTCTCAATGCCTCTCTGGCATATATCGCTTTGTAGGCAATATCTCTTAAAGACCTTGATACTCTTATTGAATTATTATCCCGCATGTATCTTCTACACTCACCAATTATCATGGGAACGGCATAGGTAGAAAACTTTACATCAAGGCTTCTGTCAAAATTATCAATCGCCTTAATTAAGCCTATACATCCAACCTGAAACAAGTCATCTGCGCATTCATTGTTATTTCCCATAAAGCGCTGTATAACACTAAGCACTAATCTCAGATTTCCTTTGATAAATTGCTCCCGTGCATCCATATCTCCTTTATCTATACGCGCAAATAAAGCTTCCTTTTCTTCATCACTGAGCAAAGGAAGCTTCGATGTGTTAACTCCACATATCATGACCTTATTTAAAGCCATTTCCTTGTTCCTCCAACAGTATATTTTTATACTGTTAAGGATTTACAAATATGAGAATTTCTATTCAATTATGGCTGTGGCATTTTATGGTATTATCTAACCCAATATTTAAATTCTTCATCTCCCAGCCTGATATAATCATCATTGTTAAGCATCACATCATATCCCGGCTGAATCAGCTTTCCATTTACATATGTATGATTTGTAGACTCCAGATCCCTTATGTAACACTCTCCATTATGTATTCTTAAAATACAATGTTTTCTACTCACTCTTCTATTGTCTGTTACCTGATAATCACACTCCGGGGACTTTCCGATTACAAATTCGTTTTTCTCAATAGCGATAAGTGCATTGGATTTGATACGCACAAGGTATGGGACAATATTTTTATACTGAATCTGAGACAAAACTGTGGTTTCAGCTTCATCCTCGTCCTCTGCATCCTTAAGAATGATATCCTGTTCCATTTTAAGTACAAAATCATAGAAGTCTCTTATGGAAAACATCATTTTGCTGTCTAAGTATCTAAGCAATTCATCTACACACTTCACACATTGCATATCGGCAAATCTGACCTTCGTAATAAAGGTCTGTATGAATTCACAAATATTACAATCTACAAACTCCTTCTCAATAGGCATGTAAAGCAGCTGGACATCCATAGTAGACAGTTCAATATACATGTATTTGGTATTGAGCAATACCTTCTTAAGTGGCATCCTGCTATCCTCAAGAAACATTAGCTGCTTCATGATATTTGATAAAATTGACAAAAACTCAGCCTTGTATAGTTGCTTCTTAAGAAACTGGCTTAGAGGAAGTGTTGCAGGAACCTTATATGATAATACTCTAACATTATCCATATATGTCACCTGACACAGTGCCTTATTTCCTGCGAATTCATGGTTAAACAATGCAAGCTCATTCTGATTAATCTCGATTCCATCATCCATACGAAAATTCAAATTAAATTCATCATAGCTTCCAGCCTCTAATTGATCCATATTTCTATATTTCTCCTCCATTATAGTCTCACTATAGCTTTAACTCTGCATTTGTAACAGCCTCTTCAATGGATTTAGCTACTGCAGTCTTACCATGATTTTCAACATCCATCCTGCTCTTAGCCATGTGGGTCAGGCAGCCATTTCCGTTTACACAGCCGCCCTGACAAACCATGCCCTCAATAAAGTTTCCCTCCAAGATATTTTTTCTAAGCTTTAAAAGAGCAAGCCTACATTCCTCTACACCATCACATACAACCGGTTTAAGCTCAAAATCATCATTTCCTTTTTCCTTTAAAGCCTCCTTAACCGCTGTTGCAAGACCTCCGGAATGTGCAAATATTCTACCAAAATAGGAAGCGTTGGTTAATTCCGTCTCCTCTAATCCTGTTATATCAATATCCTTGCTGTCAAATAAAGCCTGAAGCTCCTCAAAGGTTATCGCAGAATCAATATAAGGAGCTACGCTGTCCTTTTTTATCTCCATCTTCTTGGCTGTACATGGTCCTATAAAAACGATTCTGGCATCCGGCTCTTTCTCCTTAATAAATCTGCCAAGCATTGCCATAGGAGATAATGTATTTGATACATATGATGTCAAATCCGGGAATTGCTTCTCAATGTAATCTACGAAAGCAGGACAACAGGAGCTGGTTATATTCCCCTTCTCAACTAACTCCTCTGCCTCACTCATGGTTGTCATATCGGCTCCCAGTGCAACCTCTATTACCTCATCAAAGCCAAGCTCCTTCAAGCCTGTTATTACCTGTCCCAGCTTTGCATATATAAACTGACTTGCTATGGCCGGAGCAACTGCAGCATAGGTCTTGTAATTCTTCCCCTCTTCACTGCCTTTAATTATCCTAATTACATCCAATATGTAGGATTTATCATTGATAGCACCAAATGGACACTGGTATGCACAGGCTCCACAGGAAATACATCTATCGTAGTCTATCTTTGCCTCCTGATCCTCATTCATAGTTATGGCACCAACCTTACAGGCCTGCTGACATGGACGTTTAAAATCTTTAATTGCATTATAGGGACATACCTTTGCACAGGCTCCACAGGACTTACATTTACTCTTGTCAATATGGGCGTGTTGCTTATCATCAAAGGTTATTGCTCCAAACTTACATGCATCAGCACATCTATGAGCCAGACATCCCCTACAATGCTCTCCTACCTCGTAACCGCCTACAGGACACTCATCGCAGGCAATTTCCATGACTTCAATGACATTATCAATCTCACTATTACCACCCATTGCAAGCTTGACCTGTTCTCCCACAACAGCACGCTCTTTATATACGCAACATCTCATGGTAGCCTTTTTACCCGGAATAATAGTATTTGGTATATCCATCACTCCTTCAAGAAGTGTATCATTCCATGCCAGACGGGCAGTTTCTCTAAGTGCCTTATATTTCTGATATTGTACTCCGGTATCAAACTTTCTCATAACAGCCTCCCTGAATTTTAATATTCTTTCTCAAGCATGCTCTCTTTAACCCTGTAAAGCTTGGTTGACAGGTCTACATAGTGGGTATGAGGATTCTCGTATCTCTGCTCCTCCTCCCAGACCTGATGGTCTAACTGGTAGGAAACATAATCTCTGATTTCCTTGAGCTTCGGCTGCTTATACACCAGCTCACCCTTATCAAATATTGTTACTTGCATTTCCTTAACATCTACATTTTCAAAATGCATCTTCTTCCATGGTTTTATGGGGTCAACATAGGAAAAAGGCTTTGTAAAATCTATCTCCTCATCATACAGTGTAAGAAAATCTGCCAGACCATATCCCGTTTCCCTGCTGAATATACGCCACAGTCTTTTCCGACCCGGATTAGTGATTTTCTCAACATTTTCAGATATTTTTATCTTAGGTACAAATTCTCCGTCAGCATTCTGAACTGCTGCCAGCTTATATACTCCTCCAAATACAGGATCTGATTTTGATGTAATCAGTCTTTCTCCAACTCCGTAGGAATTAATGCTTGCTCTCTGCTTCTGGAGAGATTTTATCAAATATTCATCTATACTATTCGAAACAACAATTTTGCAATCCTGCATTCCTTCGGTATCAAACATTTTTCGAAGCTTTTTAGAAAAATAAGCAAGGTCTCCACTGTCTATTCTAACGCCCTTGAGTCTCTTTCCCATAGGCTCAAGAACCTCCTTTGCGACCTTTATGGCATTTACCGCTCCGCTTCTCATAATATCATAAGTATCTATAAGCAATACACAGTTATCAGGATATACCTCCGCATATGCCTTGAATGCTTCATACTCTGTATCAAAAAACTGTATCCAGCTATGTGCCATTGTTCCAATGGCAGGAACCCCGAACATCTCATCTGCCAAAACTGTAGCTGTTGCAGCTGCTCCGCCGATATAAGCAGCTCTTGCTCCCAACACCGCCGCATCAGCCCCATGGGCTCGTCTGGCGCCAAATTCCATTACGATGGAATCACAATCTCCGGCAGCCCTGCAAATTCTGGATGCCTTTGTAGCTATAAGCGACTGAAAATTAATTGTCAGTAAAAGCATTGTCTCGATGAGCTGTGCCTCTATAACAGGTGCTATAACCGTTACAATCGGTGTATTGGGATAACAAATTGTTCCCTCCGGCAACGCCTCAATTGTTCCAGTAAATTTAAAATGTGATAAATAATCCAGAAATTCTTCAGAAAACTCACCTTTTTCTCTGAGGTACGCAATATCATCTTCTGTAAAACACATATTTTCAATATACTCGATGAACTGCTCAAGACCAGCACTTACAACAAATCC
>JBJENB010000135.1:0-1705 GCA_051879975.1 Wujia sp. | reverse complement strand
GCTATGAACGAAGTTCATACTAAAAATCGGTTCCGACGACATGGCAGGATTTATGAAATAAATCGTGCCGATACATATTATATTAGGAGGAAAGAAATATGGGAATGACAATGACACAGAAGATTCTCGCAGCTCACGCAGGACTTGCCAGTGTTGAGGCAGGACAGCTTATCGAGGCAGAGCTTGACCTTGTACTTGGAAATGATGTTACAGCTCCTGTGGCAATTCATGAGATGGAGAAGTTTAATAAGAAGGAAGTGTTTGACAAGACAAAGATTGCTCTTGTTATGGATCATTTCACCCCAAATAAAGATATAAAGAGTGCGGAGCATTGTAAATGCGTAAGACAGTTCTCAGCTGAGAATGAGATAAAGAATTTCTTTGATGTTGGAGAGATGGGTATCGAGCATGCACTTCTTCCTGAGAAGGGACTTATAGTTGCAGGTGAGACCTGCATAGGAGCAGATTCTCATACATGTACCTATGGTGCTCTTGGTGCATTTTCAACAGGTGTGGGAAGTACTGATATGGCAGCCGGTATGGTGACAGGTAAGGCTTGGTTTAAGGTTCCGTCTGCAATTAAGTTCAACATTGTAGGAGAGAAAGCACCTTATATAAGTGGTAAGGATGTCATCTTACATATCATCGGTATGATTGGTGTGGATGGTGCATTATATAAGTCTATGGAGTTTGTGGGTGAGGGAATTAAGAACCTCACTATGGATGACAGATTTACAATTGCCAACATGGCTATTGAGGCAGGAGCAAAAAATGGTATCTTCCCGGTTGATGAGCTTACTGAGGAATACATGAAGGAGCATTCAACTAAGAGCTATGTTAAGTATGAGGCAGATGCGGATGCAGTATATGATGAGGAGTACACAATTGACCTGTCTACCCTTAAGCCTACTGTAGCATTCCCTCATCTTCCTGAGAATACAAAGACAATAGACGAGGTTGGTGATATAAAGATTGATCAGGTGGTTATCGGCTCATGTACCAATGGACGTATTTCGGATATGAGAATAGCCGCTGAGATAATGAAGGACAGACATGCAGCCAAGGGAGTGAGAGTAATTGTAATTCCGGGTACACAGGATGTATATTTACAGATGCTTTCAGAAGGACTTACTGAGACCTTTATCAAGGCTGGGGCAATTGTATCAACTCCAACCTGTGGACCTTGCCTTGGAGGACATATGGGTGTTATGGCTGCAGGAGAGAAATGTGTTTCAACTACAAACCGTAACTTTGTTGGTCGTATGGGTCACGTTGATTCGGAGGTTTATCTTGCAAGTCCTGCTGTTGCAGCAGCTTCTGCAATAACCGGTAAGATTAGCTGTCCTTGTGAATTAGAGAAATAGATTTAGGATTATTGGAGGTATAAAATGAAGGCATACGGAACAGTACACAAATATGGTGACAATGTAGATACAGATGTTATTATTCCTGCAAGATATCTTAATTCATCAGATCCTGCAGAGCTTGCAAAGAGCTGTATGGAGGATATCGATAAGGATTTCGTTAACAGAGTTAAGCCGGGAGATATTATGGTTGCCAGAAAGAATTTTGGCTGTGGCTCATCAAGAGAGCATGCTCCTATAGCGATTAAGGCTTCAGGAATTAGCTGTGTTATAGCAGATACATTTGCAAGAATCTTCTACAGAAATGCAATCAATATAGGACTTTCTATAATAGAGTGTCC
>JBJENB010000134.1:0-27377 GCA_051879975.1 Wujia sp. | reverse complement strand
ATGAATTTCTTATTTGCCTGTATAGAGAAAAAGACACTTCGTATCAAATGCACACAGGCGATTAAAGAATATAGTTGCCAAGGCCACACGTGATTGGCGTGAGAGCCTAGCAAGCGAAACTCATTTTCTGTATAATATACAAATATAGATTCTAGTATGATATACTGTATATAGTATTCTGGTTGATAAATATGACAAAAGAGGATGTTAATGTGAATATAGCGGTTTGTGATGATAATATAAAAGAATTAAATGAAGTTGTGGAATATTGTTCAAATATACTTTCGGCAAAGGATACTATATTATCTTATGATAATCCAACAAAGCTTTTAGATGATTTGGAATTAAAAAGTATATCTGTAGATATTTTTATACTAGACATTGAAATGCCGAAATTAAGCGGAATTACACTAAAGGACATAATTGCAAAAAAATATGTAAAATCGATTATAATATTCCTCACTTCACATGATGAAATGATGGAGGAAGCTTTCGGAAGAAATGTGGTGGCATTCATAAGAAAAGACAACTGGAAAGCTAAACTAAAAGAAACCATAGTCAGAGTAAAGGATGAGGAAAAAACAATATGGATTGATAGTAAAAAGGAATGCTTTGAAATCAAATTAAAGAATATAATTTCATTTAACGCTGCTGATTATTATAGTATTGTATGTTTTATAAATGAAGATAGTAATAATGAAAAATCATCAGTGATATTAAAGAAATCATTACGATGTTGGGAAACAGATATCTCTGATGATAGATTTTGCAGAATATCAAAATCGGCTATAGTAAATTTTGAAAATATAAAGAATATTGTAGGAGATACGATTATTATGGTAGATGAGACCCAGTATATAATTCCAAAGGGAAAAATAAAAAAAATTCGTGAAAAATATTATAAATATGTGAAGGAGCATGGCTGGATTTTATGATACATGCATTAGAGTATTTGGTTTTGAAAAGCTTTAAATTAATAAAAATATGTTTAGCTATTGTAACTTTGTTCTCTTTCCCAAAAAGGGAGAATAAAAATAGATTACTTATTGCTATTATGATGATTGTTGCCGGCACTTCCTTGGATGTATTTGTTTTTAATCAAAATACAGGCTTTGTTTTTCTGATAATTGATTTTCTTATAGTTAGCCTTCTGTTTTCTTCTAATATAAAAAGTCTATTATGCTCATATATTTTAACTTATTTGGTTGTTGAAACCGTAGATTCTATTTTGTATGCTGGTTTGTCATTACTAAGTGGATTGAGTATAGATGATTTTACACGTTTTGACAATAAGCTGCTGGATATCTTATTTACTATGCCTAGTGTGGTAATGTGGTTTGTTGTAGCATTGCTATTAAAAAGAAAAAAGGGACTACATTTTAATGCGAATATAGGTAATTATGCAATTTTGTTATTTGGCGTTTTGGTGGCCTCCTTTCAGATTATATTTATAATGTATTTTATTGGGGACGGCGAACATGGTGATATTGATGTTACGAATTGGATGGTGATTGCCCTTATGGTAGGTTCCTCTGTAAGTATATTGTTTTCTATCATGTACGTATATAAATTATCACAGATAGATGTACTTAAGCATAATGAATTGGAAATGATGAAGAAAAAGGATGCCATCACAACCGATTATTATCTTTCGCTATTATCAGGAAATGAGGAAGCCAGAGCATTTCAGCATGACATAAAGCATTTCATGAAGCTGACAAGGGAGTATATTGTTGATGGAAATAATAAAGACGCATTGAAAATTCTGGATGATATATGCGATGCTGATTATTTGAATAGTAATAAGATTGTATATTCACAAAATAAAGTTATTGATGCAACAATAAATGGTGTATTGGGCAATGTAATACTAAATAAAGGAATTGAGTTTGATTATAAGGGCTTGATGCCGCAATATTTAGGCGTTGCTGATATTGATATGTGTGCGTTGTTGTCTAATGTGTTAGAAAATGCGTATGAAGCACTTCAAAAATGTAAGAGTCAAAAGAAAATTAGTATGTCATCACGAATTAGTGGTAATTTGATTATTTTTGAGATAAAAAACAATACTATACGATCAGAAAAAGATTTAGTTCTTAAGACTAGTAAAGGAGGATCTAATCATGGATATGGGATATCGAATATTTATCGTATTGTAAAGAAATATAATGGGGATTATTCCTATGAAATCAAAGATGGTATTTTTTGTTCGTGGATTATTTTAGAGGAGAAAGTCGAGTTTACTGAAAAAAATTAGGGTTTACTGAATACAATTTGAAAATATGTTCTTGTCTACTATATATTTAGTATGGGGGTGGTAAAAAATGGTAGATTTGGACATGTGGGATTGGCTAAGAAAATTATTAGGATTGTAGGTATTTATCTTCAACATATACATCGTATGATAATACAACAGCTCAGTCAACATATACAGTTACAGTAAATACGAGACCAGAAACGACGTCAGCTGTTGTTAAGGTTAGCATTAATAAAAACTATCCCGAAACAAATTCAGGAGCCGTGGCATCAAGGAATTTTCCTGGAAACATGACAATATCTGGATTGACATTCAGTTTGCCGGCAGGAAAAAGATATTATGCTTATATTTCTACAGAGTATAATGATTATGTTCAAGGAATATTGACTGCTACATATTAGAAATTAAAAAACCGCTTTATTTCATTCTTGTTTTACAAAGATGAAATAAAACGGTTTTTTTGAGAGGAAGGCATTTATGAGGGTTTTATTTGAAATTAGTATAAGCTACTGGAAAAAACATAAGAGGCAGCTGCTTCAGCTGTTATTAGTACTAATACTTAGTATGGCGGGACTAGTATCTGCATGTTTTTTCGGTAGAAGTGGTATTATTTCACAGCTGAATTGGTGGCTTAATGCAAGGGGAAATTTTGATATTTCAGTATATTATCCGGATTCAGAGGTTAGTGATTATTTAAATAATGATGATAGATTTTCTGAGAAATCACGAATTATACGAATAGGTTATGCGGAATTTGGGCAATACGGAAGGATTGATATTGGATATTTTGAGAATGAGCTGTCTAAGGATATGTTTCATCTGGAGCTTGCAGATGGCAGATATCCTGAAGCAGAGAATGAGATTTGTGTTGATGAATTGACTTTAAAGGAATTAGGTTATTCTGCGAGGATAAACCAAGAAATTCAATTGGATATTTTTGATAATAAGGATGGGAGCATAAAAAACAGTAAATATAAGATAGTAGGAATAGTAAGGGTAAAAGTACAAGGTCAATTTCAAATTGGGTATACCAGACAAAATTATGATAGATATGGAAATGAATATTATCCGCCACTTATCTATATGTCATGTGCAGAAGGAGAGAAATTGGCTACTAAAGATGCTGATTATATATTTCTTGGAAATGTTAAGTATACAAAGTATTTTGATGATTATAGTATGCTGTATGAA
Organism: Wujia sp.; assembly: GCA_051879975.1. GTDB lineage: Bacteria > Bacillota > Clostridia > Lachnospirales > Lachnospiraceae > Coprococcus_C. The sequence goes on along the minus strand of JBJENB010000134.1, from coordinate 23,929 downwards.
CTAAATACAAAATTTGAGTCAATAGCTTGCTCTGATACCGGATTAAATTTTAGTCGAAGTCAGGTAATCGCAGCAATTACAATGAGGGATAATGCATCGTTAAGAGATAGTATAGGTTATCTGGCAAATGAAAAATATATTGGTGGAGAATTGATGCAAAAAGACTTTTATAACGGAGTGCTGATTCCTCTTTTCTTTGCGTTATTTGTTTTGATGACGATTTTTTCCGTATATTCAGTATTATGTATGACACTTGCTGAGAGAAATAAAGAAATAGGAACGCTTAGGAGCATAGGCATGAATATGAAGCAGCTTACGGGAATGCTTCTAATTGAGATGCTTGTATTTCTATTTATAGGTTTAGCTGTTGGATTCTTATTGGGGGTCGTGATATATGTACTGACGGTTTTGGTTGGTGGACATTGTTTCAATCAACCGGTGGAATGGGCATTTACACTGGATGATTTTTGGGGTAAATACATTTCGATGGTTACACATAATCCATATTTTTTTCCAATGTTAGTTATTATTTTGGTAGTATGTATGGTTTATTTCTTTTACATAGGAACGAACTTGAAGGGTGATGCAGTATCTACGCTTTCCAATAAACAGTATAGGAAAAAGAAATATAAATCTATTGGAAAGTCATTGACAGGCAGATTTCATACAGCATTAGTCGTTATAATAATTTTTATTATTGTTGCTGTATCCTACAGTTATTTCAGCTGTAGGAAATTAGCGGAAGAAAATGCAATGGAAACACAGGAAATAGTTGATGGTATTGGAACAGATAACTATGATTATGTCGCAACACTTGATGTAAGTAGTACTATTCTAGGGTATAATCAGCTTCTTCATCAGTCCGGAATATCAAGAGAGCAATATGAACAAATTTCAAGTGATGCTAATGTTGAAGCTGTAGTCGGATATATTGCAAATTTATCACCAAAACTAATTCTTACAGAGGATGATTCACGGAATACAGTGCTTGCAAACGGTAATAACAGATATCAAAGCAAGGATTTCTATACAGAAGAGGAAAATGCTCATTTTCAAAAGGTTGATGATAGGGATTGGTATTACAAGGGCTATCTTGAAAATGAGATGCTTTACCAGCTGCCAATGCTTGGGTTCCCGGATTCTAATCTACACATTTTTGATAAATATATACTTAAGGGAAGTATTAATACAGACAAATTAAGAACAGGAGAAGAGGTAATACTGGTTGTAAACGATTTAAAGCTTGCAGACACATTTTCAATTGGTGAAACCCTCAATTTGACAGATGTTGTTTTTGAGAAAAGAATTGATGAAGATGAAAATATTCCAATGGGAATTACGGAAGCTTGGATGGAGGTTACAGAGTATATTGATGGTGCAGAATTCTATGCAGTAGGTAGTAGATATGATTTTGATGTAAGTGTTGGAGCAATAGTATTTGTAGATGATGATCTGAAAGAGCTGATATGGAAGATATATCCAATTCCGGATAGCGGTATGAGAGTTATAACATCAATGGAGGCATTTAACCAAATTGGACTTCCGGATGAAAAAATAACAGATTTATATGTAAAGCTAAGCGAGTCAGCAGATATAACCGAGTTTGAAGGAATTTGGTATTCAATTGTAACTAATGCCTATAAAATGAATAATTACAATATAACAGAATTAAAGAAAAATGTAAAAGATAGCGAAAATGCATCGATGCTAATGTTTTATGCGTTATTTATAGTATTTACTATTGTAGGTTCAATTTGCATATATAATATTGTTAAGGTAATGATTCTGAATGCTATAGGTAAGATAAGAATTCTGGAAAGAATAGGGGCATCAAAGAGGATGATTAGCGCTGTGTTTATGAAACGATTGGCGATGTATCCTATAATAGCAGGCTTTTTAAGCTGTATTATTTGTAAGGGGTATATGTTGCTCGTGGATATCGCCGAGGCAAAAAAAGATTTAAATGGACAAGTTGTTGTAGACGGAAAGGAAACAAAGACTTGGTACAATTTGCTTCCGTGTATTAATCTTTCGGATTATCATCCTTTTGCTTTCATAGTTATATTTTCTATAATAATTTTAATTTTAACAGAATGTTTTACATATGTCGGTGTTAGAAGAATGAAATATGTAGAACGCTGATGCGTGCGTAATGACACAAAAAGTTATGGAGGAAATAAATGATAGAAGTAAAAAATATTACTAAGAAATATGGTAATGCAGATTCAGAGATTTGCGCAGTAAATAATGCAAGCATAAAAATAAACGAGGGAGAGTTTTGCGTAATCATAGGTAAATCAGGTAGTGGGAAGACAACCTTTTTGAATATTATAGGTGGACTTTTGAAGCCTGATTCCGGAGTGGTACTTTTTAATGATGAAGATATTTATTCTATGTCAGATAAGAGATTATCCTCACTTAGAAGAAATGATATCTCTTTTATTTTTCAATCTTATAATTTAATACCGGATATGGCTGCAGAAGCAAATATTTTATTGCCGGCAAAGCTTGACCATAGAAAGATAGACAGACAATATTTTGAGGAAATTGTCGAAGAACTTGGAATTTCAAACAGACTTACACATAATCCAACTGAGCTTAGTGGTGGTGAGCAGCAGAGGGTCGCAATTGCCCGTGCACTAATGAATCATCCTAAGGTAATTTTGTGTGATGAACCTACAGGAAACCTCGATGAGGAGGCAACAAGTGATGTTATGCGTTTACTGAAAAGTGTAAATAAAAAACATCACACAACAATAATAATGGTTACTCATGATTTGTTAATAGCTGAAAATGCAGAAAGAGTAATTAAGATTCGAGATGGAGTAGTAGAAGAGTAGGTTTATGATGTATGGTGTACTTTTGACATCCTAATCTTTATAGGCAAGCCAAACAGACATAATAAGAAAGCCATATAGCAATATATAGTCTGACATCGGTAGGTGAGTGACCGAGCCTCGCAAATAAAACTGAAGTGAAGCGAGGGAAACGAACCGTGATGCAGACTATATATTGCTATATGGCTTATCTTAATTTGTCGGTGTAGAAAAAATTAAAATCATAAAACTTTTCCCAATTTCCTCCTGTCATATAAGTGTAAGGATGAAAAAACATCCAAAATATTTATATGATACGGAGGAATAATATTATGGAAAGAAAGAGAGAAGGATTTTTATCGAAGGTATGGAAATGGGTTGGCACTGCATGGCTGGTGATGATTATAATCGAAGGGCTATGCTTCAAGGCTCAGTATAAAGAATTCAATCCGATTACATTCCTGGCATGGGGCATGGTAATAATTCAGCTTGTGATTGTAGTGGGAATTGAGCTTTTAAGAAGAAGCTATACTGACAGGTGTCCACATTGTGGTAAATGGCATGCACTTAATAAGGCAGGAAAGGAATATGTGGGAAGCAAGGATATTTCCGTTCTGACAGAGTTAAACAGCTATAATAACAGACATCTCAAGACCGGTACTCATGAGCAGTACATCGGAGGAACAAGAAAGTTCTACCATAAAAATTACGAGTGCAAATATTGCCACAAAACCTGCTATATCAAATATTCAATCGATTATAAAAATGTATAGGAGGTATGTATATGGCAGATGGACAAGGTGTCAATGCAGTGGGACTTCTACGGGAATTGGTGAAAAAGGAACGCAAGGAAATAATATATGATGAATATACCAGAGAAATGATATATAATGAGACCATATCCATAAATAGAGAATTACATTTGAATGAATCACATTTTGGAGGAAATAATAATGGATAATACTATCTACGGGGGAATCACCTCATACACACAGGCAATTCAGCTTGCATTACAGGGAATTGAGGAGGGCTTTACGTACCTCTATCAGAAAACCTATTATGATAAATATTACATAGCACTTAAATATATGAAAAATGAGCAGGATGCACAGGATGTATTACAGGACGCTTATGTTCGTGCATGGGGAAGGCTTGGCAGTATTGAAGAGCCGGAGAAATTTCAGGGATGGATGAGCAGAATAGTTGCAAATACAGCCTTAAATGCATTGGCAAAGAAAAATCCGATACTGTTTTCAGAGCTTGAGCGCGAGGATGAGTCCGGTGAGACTGTTCAGTATGATATTCAGGATGATAATAATTACATACAGCCGGAGCTTGCTTACACCGTGCAGGAGACACAGGTCATGGTACATGAGCTTTTGGAGTCTCTGTCGGATGACCAGCGAATGTGTATATTGATGTTCCACATAGAGGGGCAGAGCATTAAGGATATTGCAGAGACCCTTGGCTGCTCAGAGAATACAGTAAAATCAAGATTGAATTATGGTCGTAATAATTTGAGAAGCAAGTGCGAGGAGCTTAAAAAGCAGGGATATCAGCTCTACAGTGTTGCTCCGCTTCCATTGCTGGTTTATCTGGTGCGTGCAGAGGCCGCTGCCTACGGAGCCATGTCTGTTGCAGCGGGAACAATATGCAGCAATATAACAGCGACAATGCCGGGAACGGCAGCAGGGAAGGGCCTCGGCGAGGCTGCAATGGGAACGGCAGCGGAAAAGGGTCTTGGCGAGGTTGCAATGGGAGAAGCAACTTCAAAGGGAACCGGTGGATTTCTCGCGACAGTAACAGGGAAAATTCTCGTTGGTATAGCAGGTCTGGCTGTAACTGCCGGTATAGTTTTAGGGGCAGTGTTGCTTAGGAACAAGGCTGCTTCTGATGACGAGGATTCAATGAATAGCTCAGAACTCACCACAGAACAGGCCGTAGCAACAACAGAGTCAACTGAGCAGGAAGGGATATCGACAGCAGTTAATTCTGAGGAATCAACGGAGGATACTACTGTGGATACTACCGAGGAGATAACCACAGAGCAGACTCCCGCTGTAGAGCTGTCAGATATAAGCTATCTGTATGGGTATGAATATTCGATAATAATGGATCCTGTACAGAGCTCCAGTACCTCATATGGTGAAAATGATGTTCCAAATAATACACGATATTATGATGTGATAGATGGCGGAGACGGATATTATGTGACCTGTACATTGGAGTACAAGGAATGTGCTACAAATGATGTGGCTTCGTGCACTGTAGGTGACAGCTTCCATACAACCTTGAATAAAACCTACACAGTTGTCAGACAAGAGGTACATGGAAACGCGCGTGTCGCATTATACCTTGAAGACGAGCAGGGTGAGGAATATGTGATAAATGATACACTGGGAGCGGCTTCGAATTTTGATACATATACTAAAAAGGGTTATTGTCCGATAATAAAGGATGGTGAGGTAGTAGTAAGCAGGCTTGAGGATGTAGTAATATTTGTTCCTTATGAAACTCCTTTGGAGGATTTCCTTTCATTCGTAGCTACGGGACAACCAACCAGCGATTATGTTGCCTGTGTTATTTATTTTGATGCGGATGGTAATATTGTATTTTTAGCAGATATGTCGGCAAGCTAAATATAGCTTAGGTATTCAACATAATAACTAAGGTTTATGGTATTATGGTCATTGATGCATGGCAAGGATAAGGCTTAGCATATTATGGGCATTGATGCATAGTAAAGATAAGGCTTAGCATATTATGGGCATTGATACATGGTAAGATAAGGCTTATCGTATTGTGGGTATCGACGGATAGTAAGGATAAGGAGGAGCTATGATAAAAGGAATAATTTTTGATTTTGATTATACACTGGGGGATTCTACAAAGGGTATTGTAAAATGTGCTAATTATGCACTTAATAACCTTGGCCTAGAGGAGAGGACTGAAGCGGAAATCAGTAAAACCATAGGACTTACATTGGTGGATACCTTTAAGACATTAACCGGAAGAGAAAATGATGATGAAGCAACGCTCTTTAGACAATATTTTGTTCAAAAGGCAGACGAGGTTATGGTAAATGATACGGTGCTTTATCCCGGTGTTAAGGAAATTTTGTCGAAGCTTGGAGAAGAGGGTTATCAGCTTGGAATCGTGACTACAAAATTCCGATATAGAATAGAGGGCATATTGGAGAAATTTGATGCGACGAACCTGATTGACCTGATTGTTGGCGGAGATGATGTCAAGGTGGAGAAGCCAAGTCCTGAGGGACTGCTTTGGGCAATTGACAGGCTTGGCTTGGATAAAGCCGAGGTTCTCTATGTGGGGGACAGTCTGGTGGATGCAAGAACAGCCGCCAATGCGGGGGTTAGCTTTGCAGCCGTGCTTACGGGAACCACAACCGAGGAAGATTTTGAAGGCTATCCACATGTATATATTGGCAAAGCATTGGAGGATGTATATAATTATATAAGAAATAGTATTATCAAAGGTTGACATGATGTGTTAAAATAATACAGGATAGAATCTGGGAGGAAAAGTCTAATGCCAACAACCTATGCACATTATACATTCGGACAAGAGGTTCTAAAGGAGCTTGAGGACAGAGAACGAAGCATTATTAAGAAAAATATCGATATGTATAATTTGGGGATATATGGACCTGATTTTCTATTTTTTCACCATCCGCTTATACCAAATAAAATACAGAAGCTGGGAAGTAAACATCATCATCAGAATTATGCTATTATACTTGAATACGCTACAGAGCGTATTCGTAAGAAAAATAATCCGGAGGCTTATATGGCATATATGTATGGTTTTATGTGCCATTTTGCATTGGATGCCTACTGCCATGGCTTTATCAATCACACAAGCTCGGAAAAAGGTATCAGGCATAACCTGCAGGAGTCTGAGTTCGACAGAATGCTGATGATAAGAGATGGTCATGATCCTATCCATTTCAAGCCTACAGGGCATATGAAGCCAACTAAAATAATGGCACAAAAGATTGCTTCTATTTATCCGGAGGTTGATGAAAAAATCGTATACAGCTCTACAAAAAGCATGAAGAGGCTATGCAATGTACTGGTTGCGCCTACTTATTTTTCCAGGGCGGTAATATATGCGGGACTGTTCGTTACAGGCAATTATTGGAGTAAAAGTGGTATGATCATAAAGCATAAACCGGTGAAGGAGTGCGAAGAGACCAATCAAGAGATATACAGATTGTATAAAAAGGCAATTGGATTAGCCAAGGAGCTTATAGCTGTATACCGGGAAAATGTATTTGACAACCGACCATTACCGAAGGTAACCTACCACACCTTTAGTACTGATTATAGTGTGGAAAAGGAATTAGACAATGACAGATAAAAGATGACAAGGAGAGGATAAAATTGTTAAGGTTTTTCTTTGTGATAACCATATCAATACCATGGATTATCGTATATACATGTAAAGGTAAATATATAGAGCGACATTCAGATAGGTATACTGAGGAGGACAGATATGCTCTGGCACAGAAGGTAATAGCCTGTCTGAAACGCAATGGTTTTATATCTACAAATGTATATGGTAAAGAGAACCTTCCACAGACCGGCGGATATGCGATGTATTCCAATCATCAGGGCAAGTATGATGCATTGGGAATTATGTATGGACACGATAAGCCCTGCACGATTATGATGGATGCCAAACGCTCAAAGCTACCTATCGTAAACCCATTTATGACCCTTATAAAGGGCTGCCGTTTAGATAAAACCAAGCCGAAGAGTCAGGTTAAGGAAATGAGAAGGGTGACGAGCGAGTTAAAGGACGGCAGAAAATACATTATTTTCCCGGAGGGTGGATACTATCACAATAGAAATGCAGTCCATGATTTTATGCCGGGCTCCTTTAAGTGTGCCATGAGAGCCAAGGTTTCGATTGTTCCCGTTGCAATCATTGACTCCTATAAGCCATTCGAAATTAATTCCCTTAGGAAGGTAAAAACACAGGTGCATTTTCTTCCGGCAATATCGTATGAGGAGTACAAGGATATGTCAACGGTAGAGGTGGCTGAGCTGATAAGAAACAGAATAGTTGAGAGAATTGATATGGTTGTAAATATGAAAAAAGCTGCGTAAAATAAAATTCCTATGGCAAATTATACTGCTATAGGAATTTTTAAGTAGCCTTAACAGAAGAAATATACTATAATTAGCATGATTTAATGTGCCTTGAGACGATGTATGTTTGCGGACATCGACATTAGGCGAAAAAGAAGGTATCCCGTTTGGTTGCAGATTAATAAGGAGGTATCAGGATAATGAACAAAAGAATAATGGTAATTGATGATGACATAATGAATCTTAAGATGGCAGATTTTATATTATCCAATCAGCAATATGAGGTTGTAAAGGCTGAATCCGGTATGGAAGCTCTTAGTGTGCTTTTTAGAAAGTCTTTTGACCTCATTTTGCTGGATATTGAGATGCCGATCATGAATGGTTTTAAAACCCTGAAAGAAATAAGGGAAAGGGGAATTAATACTCCGGTATTGTTCCTGACAGCGGCAGATGATGTTGAAGCAATGATTGCGGATGAAAAATGTGATGTGTGCGGATATATTAAGAAGCCGTTTATGCCAATGGATTTTACTGAAAAGGTTAGCGAGATTTTAGGGAAGTGAGATAAATGGAATTAATATATAATATTGACTTTGAAATAGCGTCCATAATTGTATCAATAATTTTATATATATACATGAGTATCCAGTTTGACAGCAGTGTCGGAATTAACAAGTATCTAAAAAGTGTGGCTTTCTTTAATATGCTTGTAAACATGGCTGATGTACTGTCAGCCATTACAATAAGCTATGGAGCTGTTGTGCCGGTAACCATAAACAAGCTGGTAAATACACTGTATTTTGGATTGTTTTCAGCTGCAAGCTACGCGTTTTCCAAATATATTTATTCATGCTTTGGAAACAGCGTAGAGGAAATCAAAGAAAAAAACAGGCATAATGAATATGTATTTGTTGGTTTTTGGATTATCCTTGTTTTGAATCTGTTTTTCGGATTTTTGTTTGACATTAATTCGGAGGGAACATATAGTCACAGTAAATTAATTGTGGTGAATTTTTTGGTTCCCGTATTCATGGTAATTACCTCTGTTATCGCTGCGTGCAGGAACAGAAAAACACTTAAAAAAGGACAGCTTGTGGCGGTATTGCTTTTTGCAATATTAAGTATTTCCGGACCTGTGCTCCAAATGCTTGTGTTCAATGATGTATTGCTGTCTGCATTTACAGGCTCGGTTTCCCTTATGATTTTGCTGTTTTTCCTTGAGACACCGGATTATCAAAAGCTTATTAAGACAATGGATGAGCTGGCACAGGCTAAGGAGGAAGCTGATAAGGCTAATAATGCCAAGACAGAATTTTTAGCCAACATGTCCCATGAGATAAGAACGCCTATTAATGTAATTATGGGTTATGATGAGATGATAATGAAGGAAACAAAGGAGAGCCACATTGCTTCCTACGCCGTAAATGTACAGTCGGCGGGAAGAACGCTGCTTACCCTGGTAAACGATATTCTTGACTTTACAATCATTGATGAAGGAAAGCTAACGCTGGAGCTGAAGCCCTTCTCAAATCTTTCTTTTTTACAGGATACGATATCCTATGCTGAGTACAATACCGCTAAGAAAAATCTTGAGCTTAGGATTTCTATAGATAAAAAGCTTCCATCATCTCTGCTGGGTGACTCCATAAGACTGATGCAGATTTTTAATAATCTGATATCAAATGCCGTTAAATATACCAAGGAGGGATATGTCGGAATCACTGTAAAGTGGCTCCCTATGGATGAGACGGAGGGACTCATGTCGGTGGCGGTTTCCGATAGTGGAATTGGCATCAAGAAAGAAGACATTAAGAAGCTGAGCAATGAAAGCTTCCTTAGAATAGATGGCAGAAAAACAAGGAATATTCAGGGAATCGGTTTGGGGCTCAATGTTGTTGTGAAGCTTCTGAGCAGCATGGGAAGTAAGCTGGATATTAAGAGTGAATATGAAAAGGGAAGCACTTTTTCTTTCGCAGTAAAGCTTTCCGTGGTGGATGCAAAGCCAATCGGAAATGTTAAATTCGGAAGTGCATATGAAGTGGTACATACAGATGACAAGAAAGATAAATTCTATGCACCGGATGCAAAGATACTGTCAGTGGACGACAGTGTTATGAATCTGGATTTATTCAAGGGTATACTTCGCGATACCAAGATAGATATTGATACAGCCATGAATGGAGAAGAGGCGTTAAAGCTCATTGAACAGAAGCAGTATCATATCATCTTTCTTGATCATATGATGCCGGTGATGGATGGCATGGAAACCATAAAGCAGATAAAGGAAAGAGGTCTGTGTAAGGGCGTTCCTATTATTGCCTTTACTGCCAATGCCATTGCCGGTGAGAAGGATATATATATTGAGGCGGGATTTGATGATTATCTAACGAAGCCGATTGTAAGCAGGGTATTAATGAACAAGATTAAAGAATACCTGCCACCGGAGCTCATTGTAGGAGTCGATGGAGTAGCAGAAAAAGCAGGTCAGTCTGATGATAAGATGGATGGTGCAAGACTGATAGAAAAGTTGGATTTTCTGGACACTGCAACAGGAATGGCGTATTGCTGTAATGATGAGTCCATGTATTTGGACATACTGAGTACATATCTTGATAATTCAAAGCTTTCAGATATACAGAAATATTTTGATACGAAGGATTGGGAAAATTATCGTGTACAGGTACATGCTCTTAAAAGCACATCCCTTACGATAGGCGCGAGTAAGCTTTCTGAAGCTGCAAAGGCATTGGAAAATGCTGCCAAGGTTTTGGATATCAATTATATTAATACACACAATCAGGAGGTATGTAAGGAATATGAGCAGCTCCTTAATAAGCTGAAGAGCTGCTTAGCTCCGGAGAAAGGACCAGATGTTGCTTCCTTAAGCTATGATGATGAAACACCTTCTATTTTAGTGGTGGATGATGATGCCATGAATCTTAAAATAGCTGAAAAAATGTTGTCAACCAGCTTCAAGGTTTATTGTGTAAATTCCGGAAAGACGGCGATAAAATTCGCAAGAAAAAACAAACCTGATATTATACTGTTGGATTTGCATATGCCTGGTATGGATGGATTTGCAGTGATTGAAGAGATGAAGAAGGATGCTGTAACCGAGGACATTCCTGTTATCTTCCTTACTGCCGATAACGACAGAGAGGTTGAGGTTAAGGGCTTTTTGGCGGGGGCACAAGACTTCATAACGAAGCCTTTTATTGCCGATATTATGATACAGAGAGTCAATAGGATCCTTGAGCTTGACAGACTTCGAAAGAATTTGCAGCACGAGGTTGAGAAGCAGACCAGAAAGGCTGAGGGTCGTAGAAAAAAGGTTGAGAAGAAATCTCTTCAGGCAATGAAAACACTTGCGGCAACCATAGATGCAAAGGATAAATATACAAATGGTCATTCTATGAGAGTGGCTGAGTATTCCAGAATGATTGTGGCTAAGCTGGGCTGGGATGAAAAGCAACAGGAGGATATCTACTACATGGCTCTTTTGCACGATGTAGGTAAGATAGGAATTCCGGATGATATTATCAATAAGACATCGCATCTTACGGATGAGGAGTTTGCTAAGATAAAACAGCATCCCGTTATAGGAGCAGATATATTAAAGAACATTTCTGAGCTCCCTGAGATTGGAATTGGTGCGAGATGGCATCATGAAAGATATGATGGTAAAGGCTATCCGGATGGCTTGAAGGGTACTGAGATACCTGAGTATGCACGAATAATAGGAGTTGCAGACTCTTATGATGCCATGACCTCTAAGCGTAGCTATAGAGATATACTTGCTCAGTCTGTGGTGCGGGCAGAGATTGAAAAGTGCAAGGGAACACAGTTCGATCCGGAGTTTGCAGATATAATGCTTGAAATTATTGATGAGGATACGGAGTACAGGCTTAGGGAAAAATAGTAAGTATAATAGGGTTGCTTGAGAATATATTTTGGAATGTGTTATGGGAGATAGAAAATGGGCCTTTTATCAAAGAAGATACAGGGATTAAAGATTATTATTGTAGGCTGTGGTAAGGTTGGAACCACTTTGGTTGAACGGCTTAGTCAGGAGGGGCATGATATTACTGTTATTGATGTCGACTCGGATACGGTATCAAGGGTGGCAGGTACTTTTGATGTCATGGGATTTACCGGAAATGGAGCCAGCTATAATGTCCAGATTGAAGCGGGGATAAGTCAGGCGGATTTAATTATTGCAGTTACAGAGTCTGATGAGAGAAATCTGTTATGCTGTACGATTGCGAAGAAGGTGGGGGATTGTGCAGCCATCGCAAGAGTCAGAAATCCTGATTACAGCGATGAGCTGAGCTATCTGAGAATGCAGTTGGGAATCTCACTTATCATCAATCCTGAGCTTGAAACCGCAAGAGAGATGGCGAGACTTTTAAGATTGCCGACAGCCCTTGATATTAACTCCTTTGCCAGAGGAAGTGTAGAGCTTGTAAAATTTAAAATTCCTGAGGGAAATGTGTTGGATGACAGCAAGGTTGCAAGCATAAGAGAGCATAATGAAAACATTCTTGTGTGTGGTGTAGAGAGAGAGGGGAATTTGTATATTCCCGATGGTTCCTTCGTACTTAGGAAGTTTGATGCAGTATCCTTTATCGCAACACCAATCAATACACAGAGGTTTTTTAAGAACATAGGGATTGATACACATCAGGTAAAGAACTGTATGATCATCGGTGGTGGCAAGACATCATACTATCTTGCCAAGGAGCTTGCGGATTCCAATGTAAGTGTTAAGATCATAGAGACAGATGCCAAGCGATGTGAGGAGCTTTGTATTCTTCTTCCTAAATGTCTTATTATTAATGGGGATGGTGCTGACGAGGCGTTACTTCGAGAGGAAGGTATAGAGGAAACGGATTCCTTTGTACCTCTTACGGGCTTAGATGAGGAGAATATACTGCTCACCCTGTTTGCAAAGCAATGCTCTGACACCAAGGTTATCACCAAGATAAACAGAAGTACATTTAATGATGTAATAGACAATCTGGATATGGGAAGCATTATATATCCGAGATATATGACTTCCGAAACCATAATAGCATATGTTCGTGCCATGCAGAACTCTATCGGAAGCAATGTTGAGACACTTTATCATATTTTTGATAACAGGGCGGAGGCTCTTGAATTCAAGGTTGAGAGGGAGTCCCCTGTAATAGGTAAGCCTATCATGGAGCTTTCTTTAAAAAATGATTTGCTGCTTACCTGTATCAGTAGAGATGGAAAAATTATCATTCCTCGTGGTAGCGATATGATTCAGGCGGGAGACAGAGTAATTATTGTAACGACTCACACCGGTTTCCATGATGTAAAGGATATTTTAAAGTAAATTGTTAGGAATTGAGATATGAATTATTCGTTAGTCAGGTACATTTTAGGTTGGATAATGGTGGTAGAGGCAGCATTTATGATACTGCCTTGTGTTATTGCACTCATCTACGGAGAGCAGGAGGGAATAGCATTTCTGATAGTAATGCTTTGCAGTGCACTTCTTGGGGCTGTTATTGTTTTGCATAAACCCAAGAAGATGAACTTCTACATGAAAGAAGGCTTTGTTACGGTTGCCTTAAGCTGGATTCTTATGTCAATCGTCGGTTGCCTGCCTTTTATAGTCAATAGAGATATTCCAAAGTTTGTTGATGCGTTATTTGAGACCATTTCAGGTTTTACAACCACCGGTGCAACCATTCTTTCAGATGTTGAGGCTTTGTCAAAATGTAGTCTGATATGGAGAAGCTTTACCCATTGGATAGGTGGTATGGGTGTTCTGGTTTTCCTTCTTGCAATTCTTCCTTTGGCAGGAGGTACCAATATGAATCTTATGAAAGCGGAAAGCCCGGGACCATCAGTTGGAAAGCTTGTTCCGAAGGTAAGATATACTGCCATGATTCTGTATGTTATTTACATTGTGCTTACCTTGCTTGAAATGATACTCCTGCTTGTAGGTCATATGCCAATGTTTGATTCATTGGCTACAGCTCTTGGAACGGCTGGTACCGGTGGCTTTGGAATCAAAAATGATAGTTTAATGAGTGAAAGCCCATATATTCAATGGGTTGTAACTGTATTTATGATTTTGTTCGGCGTAAACTTTAATGTTTATTTCCTTATAATCATGGGCAGGCTCAAACAGGCGGTAAAATACGAAGAGGTAAGGGTTTATTTTTCCATTATTGCAGTAGCATCGGCAATTATCTTTTTTGATTTAAGAGAGGTAATTCTGGATGCAGGGGATAGACTGAGACATGTCGTTTTTCAGGTTGGGTCTATCATAACAACAACCGGATTTTCCAGTGCGGACTTTGAATTGTGGCCGACTACATCACAGACGGTTTTGATTATGCTTATGTTCTGTGGTGCGTGTGCAGGAAGTACCGGTGGAGGTATAAAGGTTTCGAGATTTATTATACTTTTTAAGACCTTTATCAAGGAAATAACCTCATATCTACATCCAAGAAGTGTTAAGAAGATAAAGATTGAAGGCAAGATGGTAGAGCACGAAACCCTGAGAGCTACCAATGTTTATTTTATAACATTTATGCTTCTTTTTGCGGGTTCCATTCTTTTGGTATCCCTTGAGGGAAGGGATGTTGTTACGAATTTTACAGCTGTAACGTCAACTATCAACAATATTGGTCCGGGACTCAACATGGTAGGTCCGACTCAGAATTTTAGTTTTTTTTCAGAATTTTCAAAATGTGTACTGATGTTTGATATGCTGGCAGGAAGACTTGAGCTGTTCCCACTGCTTATGCTTTTCTGTCCGGGAATCTGGAGGATTAAGAAGAAGGTAGGATAAGATCTAAATGAATCCAAACAAACCAACCGGTATTCACTCTTCATTGAAGAAGGGGTTAAGTTATTTTAAATACAACGGAATAAGTGGTTTATGGTCCCAGGTCCGATATAAAATGTCCGGACCGGGATTGTCTTATAACGGCTGGCTTAAGGATAAACATGAGGAGGATGAGGAGGAGCTTCTAAGGCAGAGGAAGGAGCCTCTTACTTCGCAACCACTGATTAGTATATTGGTTCCGGTATACATGACACCGGAATTTTATTTGCGTGCGATGATTGAGTCGGTTCAGAATCAGACCTATGACAACTGGGAGCTGGTTATTGTAGACGGCAGCAGGATTCAGGTGGAAGAGGTTAAGGAGGATTCAACAGCTTATGATATGGTTTACAGTCTTGAAACAGAGCGGATTATAAGACAGCTGGCTCAGGAAGACGAGCGAATAAAGTATAAGCTATTAACGGAAAATCAGGGTATAACAGGCAGTTTAAATGCTGCTCTTGAAATGGCTGGGGGAGATTACATTGCGCTGTTACATCATGACGATATGCTTACAGAGGATGCACTTTATTGTGTAGCAAGTGTCTGTAATGAAGGTGACTATGACATTATTTATTCTGATGAGGATAAAATGTCCGGAGATGGTACGAAATTCTCTGATCCTGCTCTAAAACCCGACTTTTCCTTAGACCTGATAAGGTCATATAATTATATTGGTCATCTGCTTGTGGTCAAAAAATCGCTTGCGGATGCGCTGGACGGCTTTAACAGAGAATACGAGGGTGTGTATGCATATGATTTTACACTTAGAGCTATAGAGAACAGTATTTTTTTCGTCAGAGACGGACAAATGAACTCGAAAAAAATAAAACATATCTCCAGAGTTCTGTATCACTCAAGAATCAAGAACAGAAATTCAGAAAGCAGTCCGCTTCGAAAGGATATTGCCAGAGAGGTAGGACGCAAGGCCTTGGCCGCACATATGAGACGTATGGTAGAATTTTCGACGGTTGCAAATGACCTTGAGGAACCGCTTATTTATAGAATTACCTATGAGACACCGGGTAATCCGTTTATTTCAATCATTATCCCGGGAGGTGGAACCCCGGAACGAATGGAGAGCTGTGTGTATCCATTGTTTGAAAACGCAAGATATAGTAATTTTGAGGTGATAATAGTCGATTCAGACGTGGATAATTTGGAGCTTCAGCGATGCTATAAGAAGATGGAAAGCATTAGAAGCAATATAAGAGTAATTGCAGACGCGAAAGCGAATACACTTCCTAAGGCAAGAAACAAGGGTGCAGCCAGGGCGAGGGGTGAATATCTTCTTTTTCTGGATAGGAATACTGAGATTATGGAAGCCACATCAATAGGTGAGCTTTTGGGAATATGCCTTCGTCGGGAAGTAGGTATAGTAGGTGGCACACTTTATACAACCGGAAATCATCTTCACAGTCAGGGGATTGTTTTAGGTGTAAATGGAATAGCAGATTATCCTTATCGTGGAATTAAGAAGGGAACTCCCGGCTATTTGATGCATAACTGTGTAAATTGTAATTATAGCGCGGTTTCTGCCGGTTGTATGATGATTAAGACATCCTTATATGATAAGCTTGGGGGATTTTCTGAGAAATATGCAACTATACTGTCGGATATAGATTTTTGTCTCAGGGTCAGGGAGGAAGGCTATCTTGTGGTTTCAGCCGCCTATTCAACCTGGAGATACCATAATGAAAACAATAGAGAGATAAACGAACAGGAGCTTGCCAGAGAGGAAAATCTCTTCAGGATAATGTGGAATAACATTCTCACTGCCGGTGACCCGTATTACAACATTAACTTCACCCGACAGGGAGAAATGTTTACACTTTAGTTGTTATTCCTGAAGATCTGATTTGGTAAGGGTTTTAAGCTGTTTGTCACTAACATCCTTTATTTCTACAATTCGGGAAGCCTGTCGTGCGATAGAGCGTTCAAGGAAATTACGAACCTCTCTCGCATTGGCAAAATTCTCATCATGATTTTTGGCTCTGTCATCAAAATATTCCTTGAGATATTTTTTGCCCGGTTCATTAGGCATATATTCCTGTTTCTCACACATACTCATAAATATTTCATAGAGCTGCTCACCGGTATAATCCTTAAAGAAAATATATTTGTTAAATCTGGATCTTAAGCCGGGATTAGAGGATACAAATTCCTCCATCAAATCCGTATATCCGGCAACAATAACAATAAGGTTATCTCTATTATCTTCCATGAGCTTAAGGAGTGTATCTACGGCTTCCTGACCGAAGTCCTTGCCATCCTTGTTGGCTGTAAGGGTGTATGCTTCGTCTATGAAGAGCACTCCTCCCAATGCACTCTCAACAACCTCTTTTGTTTTGATGGCAGTCTGGCCAACATATCCCTCAACCAGATTAGAACGGTCAACCTCAACCAACTGACCCTGTGGCAGAATACCCAGACATTTGTATATCTTAGCAAGAAGCCTTGCTACAGTCGTTTTTCCTGTACCGGGGTTTCCTGAAAAGACCATATGAAGAGACATCGTTGGCTGCTTCATCCCTCTCTCTTCTCTCAGCTTTTTGACCTTTAGAAGATTGATAAGGCTTTTGATATCTTTCTTGACCTCATCTAATCCGGTTAGCTGGTTTAATTCATTCATAAGATCCTCAAGCTTTAAATCCTCCTCCGGAACCTCCTCCTTGTTAGGCTTTCCTTTCATAGCCTCAAGGGATGCCTGTGCTGTCTTTGTGGTGGTAGCATTGCCGGAATTAACCGTAGAGGTTGGTTTTTTGGCAGCTGCTATAGGCCCCTTCCCTGCCTCGTACAGCTTATGCTTTCTGAGGTACTCTTCAATCATTTCAATATAGCTTGACAGCTTACTCATTTCCGTTTCATTTATGGAGCTGTTGCAGGAGACAAATTCCTGACCAATGCGGGTATACAAATCCAGAAGATTTCTTGATTTGGAAAAGCCCTTGGTGGTATATGCTGATTTGCCTGAAAGGTCTGCCTCTGCAAAGTAGGTTATAGAACGTGGAACAGTTGTAGCGAAGGTATCGTTTTCTGTTCTTGAATATTTAAATTTTAGTAGGCCTTCTACAGTAAAGTATTCTCCGAGATATCTGTTGATGAAGGAAATCTCAGGATATAGATTTCCGTTTTCAGAGCTTACCAGATAAGCAAGAAACTGAAGCAAATCAAATCGAATCATTTCGCGCATAGTAATATCCGTTTGAGGTCCATAGCCCTGCTGAGCGATAATTTCGCCATACATATAACAATCATTTATATCTTGTCCGAGGTTATTATACATAGCATTCTTCCTTTTACCTAAATTATAGATGTAATGCATAGCGCATTTACGTACTCATTATAGCATTGCAGACAGCGTATCGTAAAGTGGGAATTGAGTTGAATAAGTGGGTTAAATGTGATATTATGAAGCAATACACGGACTATTTTGGGAGTGAAGAAGACTATGAGATTTCGACCATGTATTGACATACATAATGGAGCAGTAAAACAGATAGTTGGTGGAAGCCTGAAGGATGAGGCGGATCAGGCAAAGGAGAATTTTGTATCTCAGTTAAATGCTGATTTTTATGCTGACTTATATAGGCGAAGCGGTCTGAAGGGTGGTCATATTATACTGTTGAATCCGGAGGGGAGTACATATTATGCGGATGATTTGCAACAGGCAAGACTTGCTTTAAACACATATCCACAGGGATTTCAGATAGGTGGGGGAATAAATTCCTCCAATGCAGAGAGCTTTTTGGATATGGGTGCTTCGCAGGTAATCGTTACTTCCTTTGTATTTAAGGCAGGCAAGGTTAATATGGATAATCTTAAGGAGCTTTACAGGGCTGTAGGTAAGGAACGTCTGGTGCTCGATTTAAGTTGCAGAAGAAGAAATGGGCAGTACTATATCGTTACGGATAGATGGCAAACCTTTACTGAGGTTCCGGTGTGTAGGGAGACTCTGGATGAACTGGCGGATTATTGTAGCGAGTACCTTATACATGCAGTTGACGTAGAAGGAAAGGCAAGAGGAATAGAACAGGAATTGGCGGCTATGCTTGGTGAATGGGGAGGTATTCCCATGACCTATGCAGGGGGAGTCGGAAGCTTTGAAGATTTAGATATGCTTAGAAAACTGGGTAGGAATCAATTAGATGTTACCATAGGCAGCGCACTTGATATATTTGGTGGAACTATGGATTTTGAAGAGGTTATAAGGAGGATGACACATGAAGAGATTTAAAAAGGCAACTGCAGTTGTTCTTTCGGCGGCACTTATGCTTTCCATGGTAGCCTGTGGTAAGAAAACCGATGATAAGTCTACACCGACGGACGCAGGCGTGGCAAGTGACTCAGATGCAGGTGATGCTTCGGATGAGACCACCGAGTTTGTGGATGATGGCATATGGGAGACCACAGAGTCTGAGGATAGCGATGAACAGAACAGTAAGTCTGAAAATGGGGATCGGATTATCAATCTTGATTTTGACAATAATTCCACTCAGGGATTTACCACATATACTAACGGAGGAATCTTTAAATTAACGGCGGAGGATGGTAGACTTGTAGCAGCGGTATCTTCAACAGGTACGGTGGCTCATGGCTGTCAGATATATTGGGATGGCTTTGAAATGCTAATGAATTGCGAATATACTGTATCCTTTGACGTAAGCTGTGATATAGAGAGACAGCTTGAGTGGAGAATTCAGATTAATGGAGGAGATTATCATGCTTATGCAGGAGATTATATAGACATTGGCCCTGAAGTTAATCATGTTTCAATGGACTTTGTAATGAATGAAACTTCGGATCCTGCACCAAGGTTTGTTTTTAATTTTGGAAAGGTTGATGCAATGGGTGAAGTGGGTGCCCATAATATTTATTTTGATAATGTAGTGGTGGAAATTAAGGATAATTCTAACGCACAAATGATAGAAAAGATTCCAACACCTATTCAGGTTAAGGTTAATCAAATAGGATATGCCCCGGATGATACTAAGCTT
This sequence comes from Wujia sp., assembly GCA_051879975.1. Classification (GTDB taxonomy): domain Bacteria; phylum Bacillota; class Clostridia; order Lachnospirales; family Lachnospiraceae; genus Coprococcus_C. The sequence continues at coordinate 4,137 of JBJENB010000134.1, read as the reverse complement.
GCAGTTATTACATCTTCGGCGGATACCAAGTTTAAGGTTGTCAATGTCGACACTGATGAGGTGGTGTATGTAGCTCCATTGGGGGATTCTGTTTACTCTGACGGTGTAACGGAATTGACAAAGATAGCAGATTTTAGCTGTGTAAATAAGCCGGGTACATATAGGGTTGTTTCTAATCCATCGGGAGAATCCTATGAGTTCAAGATTGGTGATAATCTGTATGATGATGTTTATAGGGATGTAGTTAAAATGTTGTATCTACAGAGATGTGGTACAGAAATAGATAGTGAAATTGCAGGAGATTTTGCACATGATGCTTGTCATACCCAGCTTGCAACGGTATATGGAAGTACTGAAACCGTTGATGTATCAGGCGGATGGCATGATGCGGGTGACTATGGTCGTTATGTTGTACCGGGAGCTAAGACCGTTCAGGATTTACTTCTGGCATACGAGGATTTCTCTGTGGATAATGATGATTTAGGTATTCCGGAAAGTGGGAATGGAGTTCCTGATTTACTTGACGAAGCAAGATATGAGCTTGAGTGGATGCTCAAGATGCAGGATAAGACTTCTGGTGGAGTGTATCACAAGGTAACAGCCGCCGTATTCCCTGAGACAGTGCTTGCAGTGGATGAAACTGCCGACTTGATTTTAGCACCTATATCTTACGCGGCTACAGGAGATTTTGCTGCAGTCATGGCTAAGGCATCAGTTATATATGAGGAATATGATCCTGAATTTGCGGAAGTATGTTTGGCTGCGTCTAAGCTTGCTTACGAATATATGAATGGCATTGATAAGCCGAAGGGCTATAAAAATCCTGATGATATTGTGACAGGTGAGTATCCGGACGCATATCTAGATGACGAGAAAATTTGGGCAGCGGCAGAGCTTTACCTGGCAACTGGGGAGAGTGTTTACAAGGAAGCAGTTGAATACGGCTTAGAGAACAGATTTTTAATTGGTCTTGGATGGGCAGATATAGGGGGTTATCCATTATATGACCTTGCATGCAAGGCAGAGGATGAGGAAATCAGAAATCTGGCAAGGGAGAAGCTTATTGCAAAGGCTGATGAGGTGGTTGAAGCATGTGCTAAAGAACCGCTTGGTTCATCTTTGCAGCATGATTATCCTTGGGGTAGCAATATGTTAGTGGCAGATGATGGTATGCTCTTGCTTATGGCTAACAGGTTAAGCCCTAATCCGGACTATGAGCTGTATGCACAGAGACAAAGAGATTACATTTTTGGAGTTAACGGTACAGGCTACTGTTATGTGACAGGCTATGGCACATTATCACCGAATAGCACACATCACAGACCATCTCAGGTGTTAGGAAAAACGATGGCAGGTATGCTGGTTGGTGGTCCTGATAATGACTATGAGGATCCATTTGCTAAGGCAGTGCTTATTGGTAAGGCACCGGCATGCTCGTATGTGGATAATGAGCAGAGTTTTTCTTGCAATGAGATTACAATATATTGGAATTCGCCACTTATTTACCTCCTTTCAGGTTTAAAATAATAGGAGTCACCAACAATGTTTGATTTGATTAAGAGATTGCTTGCCAATGATAAAATACGTTATCTTATAGCGGGTGGCGTAGCAACCTTCGTAAACATAATATCGTTTTTTGCACTTAGAAGCTTTACGGGAATTGAAAGGAATGTATGCAATATCATAGCCATAATTATGGCTATGATATTTGCGTATGTGGCCAACAAGCTGTTTGTATTCAGGAGTAAGACAGGAAGCGTAAGCAAGGCAATTGGGGAAGCTGTTACCTTTTTTAGTGCGAGAATCATATCCATGGCAGTAGAGGTATTAGGTTTTGCCATTCTTTGCGATACATTTCGAATGCCTGAGATAATATCTAAATTTATCATCCAATTCTTTGTACTGGTGCTGAATTATATGTTCAGTAAGCTTTTTGTGTTCAAGAAGGGCAGAAGGGGCTTTAAGGAATGGTTGGCGGATAACAGGCTTTATGTTTTGTCCTTCTTTGTTGTATTCGTGTTTATGACTGCTGTTGCAATTTCATTAAAGGCAGCGCCATTTGGAAACAATTCCTTTACGCTGGTTGACAGTCTGCACCAATATCTTCCTTTTTATGGCGAATATAGGGATAAGCTTCTGAATGAGGGAAGTCTTTTCTATACATGGAATCTTGCACTAGGCTCCAATTTTATGTCATTGTCAGCATATTATCTCAGCAGTCCCTTTAATTATCTGTTTTTGCTGGGACCAAAGATGGCCATACCGGCATTTGTAACGCTTATCCTGATTTTAAAGCTTTCATTTAGTGCGGTGTCTATGGCATATCTGCTTGCCAACAGAGGAGGACATGAAAGCAAGGATATCAAAATTGTTGCAATAGCGGTGGCCTACGCTTTAAATAACTATATGATTGGCTATAATTGGAATTTTATGTGGCTTGACTGCATCATGATATTCCCATTAATCATATTGGGCTTTGAGCGTTTAATGGAGAAGGGCGATCCTAAAATGTATGTATTGTCCCTGTTCTATTCCTTATATTGTAATTATTATATTGGTTTTATGATTTGTATATTTATGATTCTCTGGTTCTTAATATACAGACATAAGGGTATAAAAAGATTTTTTGTCCATGGTGTGAAATTCGCTTTTTATTCTATTATTTCAGCAGGAATTTCTGCCTTTTTGTTAATCCCGGCATTCAAGGGAATTATGGCTACCGCTTCTGCCAATGCAGAGCTTCCTGGATGGGAATGGTATGGTAGTGTATTTGAGCTATTGAAACAGTCTTTTATTATGACGGAGCCGATTAATTGTCAGATATTTGACGGCGGTGTTAATTTATACTGTGGTACATTTGCCCTGTTTGCCATTTTTCTATATGTGTTTAACGGGAATATACGATTTACGGAAAAACTGGGTAAGATTTTGGTTATAGCTTTTCTTCTTGTTAGCTTTAACTCGGAAAAGCTGAATTTTATTTGGCATGGTTTTCATAACCAATACGGAATTCCGAACAGATTCTCGTTTTTGTACATATTTCTTTTGCTGCTGATTTCCTATGATGCAGTTAAGAGAACCAGTAAAATGAGTGTGCCATACATCATTTCGGCAGGTTTTTTAACAGGAACCTTTACCATATACTGTAGCATGGAGGCAACAGAGGAGCTAAAAAAGCTTACATTGCTTGCGACAATGGGTTTGCTGTTGGCTTATGTGATAATTCTTGGCCTGAGGGCCGGATTTGTAATCAGCAGAAAGGTGTTTTCAGTGATATTTGCCATTGCCTTTTGTGCAGAGATTCTGGTTAATGCATCCTGGGGCTTTGGGGAAAACGGATATGCATCTCTGCAATATTATGATAGTACCCCTACTGTATCTGCAGCAAACAATAGAATAAAGGAGCTTGCAGAGGAGGAAAATGCGGGCTTTTACAGGTCGGAGCTTATGGAACATGAGGTTTTGGACGAGGCCACATGGCATCAGATGCCTAGTGTTGGAACCTTCTGTTCGACGGTTCTTGGTGAGGTTGTAACTGTAATGGGAAGATTAGGCTTCTACACGGGTGCCAATGAATTTTTATATATGGGCTCAACGCCTTTTACCAATTCGATATTAAATGTCAGATATTTATTGGAGCGTGAGGATGACTTTAACCATTTTAATTTTGATTATATAGAGACCGTTGAAAATGTAGCAATATACGAGAATCCATATCCTTTAGCTTTGGGCTTTGTCGTATCGGAGGATGTGAAAAATTGGATGCGCGACGGAAGCTCGGGCTCAATCAATCAGTCTAATTTGGCACATGCAATGACAGGGTTATCCGGTTTCTTTTCCAGTGCTACGGTTGCGTCGGTGGTTTCCAGTGATAGCTGTGACATAGTATCAAATGGCAATTCTGTTACCTTTACGCCAAGACAGGCCGGGGATGTCAGCTTTATGGTATCCTTTAACTGTGAGTGCAGTGGAGATTATTATATAACATGTAAGGGCTCGGGAATCACTAAGATAAGATTTTATATAAACGGAAATGAGATTGCTTATGACAGATATCAGTCTCAGATGTTTCATTTGGGTCAGCTTGATTCTGATGACTGTGTATCAGTGGAGTATGTATATAAAAATGCGAACACC
>JBJENB010000133.1:0-1712 GCA_051879975.1 Wujia sp. | reverse complement strand
GCAGCCATAGGAAGATTATTCATTTCGATAAGTCTTTCGATATTTTCACGATTAAACATTAATATAAGCTTAAAGCATATGGGAAGCCTTTTTCCTTTAATCAAATCATACACAGTATGTTTAACATCACTCCACTTAACATATTCATTGATCTCTGCCTGCTCCTCGCTATCGTAAAAATCCCTGTTTATCCTTCCGTTTATATAATAATCAAGAGCCGTCTTTATTCTCGCCTCATATACATAGAAGCTGTCATATTTTTCATTCACAAGGAGTTCGTTCATAAACTCCTTCACATCCTCAATCTCAAAGCTTTTCATCCCTAACACCACTAAAAATTAATATTTCTGATTCAGATATATAGTAGCTAAATCGTAATCACCATATTCCTGTATACTATATGAATAGCAATCTATTCCCGGTATATGGAACACCAATTCATCATTTAAAGAACTGCAATCCGTTAAAAGAACCTCAATAGTTGCCCACATATCTCCCTGACAGTTTGACAACACAAAATCTCCAACTCTGTCTGTGCTTGTATAATATTGATTCTTTTCAAAATAGTTGTCTATCATGCTATTGCAGTTAAAGAAGCTATCCTCATCCCATTGGTGGTCATTATCCATTATTTCATCACTGACATTAAAATACTGATGTCTGACATATCCCTTCTTATCGGGAAGCGGATCATCCCATGTTGCATCCACATGATACCATTTATCATCCAGCTTAACCTGATTCCAAGAATGAAGCTCTCCATCTGCCGTACCATTTATCATATCATTTTCCACACCTGCACAGCTTAGAAGTAGCGCCATTGCTTCCGCATAACCATTACATACAGCCTTTTTCTGAACGAGACAGCCATAGGCTGTGTAAGCATTTTCCTTAGAATAATCTATATATCCATACTCACAGTTCATTACTATATAGTCATGTATGGCAATCTCCTTCTCATAATCATTCATTCCCTCTGTTATAATTGCCGCCATAATGGTGTCCACCTCTTCATAGAGCTTCTGTGCCATTGGTCTGTCGGCAGGTATTGGACTTTGGTTAGTAAACCTTTCATATACGTAATAATTATCAGATATTTGATAAGTTATAGAAACTCGCATGCCGGACTTGGTTGTCTCAAGAATTGAATATTTTAACACATCTCCATTCATACCACATACATAGTTGTTAATTCCGGCAATCTCCTCCTCGGATACATTTTTAACATAGAATTTACCACCGGACTTACCTTCATCAATCTGTTCATTTACGAGTGTAATAAGCTCTTCATAGCTGTAAACGGTATTATCCTTATTAAAATATGCCCCTATCTGCCATCCGAAAAAATAATAAACAGCAATCACCACCACAACAAAAACAGGTACCACAACAAATACCTTGTTTCCATCTCGCTCCATACAACACTACTCCTTATCCTCGTCAGTATCTGCATCTCCCTCGTCATCCTTGGAGTTCCTTCCGGTTATTATAAGGACTACCATAAGTATTACAGAAACAATAAGACAAATTGCAACCAACAGAGGCTTGCTGTCATCACCTGTCTGTGCCATAAGCATCATCAATAAATTATTCATAATCAATTTCCTCCATGGGTACATTTTAATGTATGAATTGCTTTACCGCAACCTTTTTGTATATTAGAGTAAAGATTTTGTCAGTTGAATAAATAAAAAAGAGAGAGTAATCGATAA
>JBJENB010000132.1:0-1714 GCA_051879975.1 Wujia sp. | reverse complement strand
AATGTAATTTAAGACTCTAAGAAAAGAAAAACTCGTGCAAGTACTTCATCAAATCATAAACATCTTATAGGGCTTGTAAATATGTTCATCCTGCGGTCTTTGATAAAGTGCAACAAATTCATCACCCTTATATACTCTGATTATTTGAGGATTTCGTTCTTTTTCTGAAAAATCAAACGCCTTCATAGGAAGCTTGTTGCCATTGCTAAGTCCCTTTACATAGTCATCCTTAACTACTGCCTTCGGATATCTTAACAGCAAGGCGTCTAGGGGTAAAATGTACTCCTCAAGACTTCCATTCCTCATTCTCTCCTCTATCTCTGAGAGCTTAAGTGCGGTGTCAATGGTATATCCGCATACCTCACTTCTAATCAAAGAAGTTAAGGTTCCTCCACAACCAAGCTTTTCACCTATATCCCTGCAAAGACTTCTGATATAGGTACCCTTGGAGCATTTTACATCAAAGCTTATATCCGGTATATTGATTTTAATGTTTTCGATGGAAAATATACTAACAGGTCTTTTTTCTCTCTCAACCTCTATACCCTGTCTGGCATATTCATAAAGCTTTTTACCATCTTTTTTGATAGCTGAATACATAGGGGGTAACTGTTCATAATCACCGACAAAGCTAAGAACAGTCTCTCGAATTTCTTCTTCTGTTAAATCTGTTCCCGGTGTAACCTCATTAATTACTCTGCCGGTAATATCCTCTGTATCTGTTGTTATCCCCAGTCTCATAGAGGCCTTATATTCTTTGTCCTTATGTGTTATTATGTCAACCAGTTTTGTAGCCTTACCGAGACAAACCAGGAGAACTCCCTCTGCCATTGGGTCAAGGGTTCCGGTATGGCCTATTTTTTTCTGCTTCAGTATTCCCCGTAGCTTTGCTACCACATCAAAGGATGTATATCCCGGTTCTTTGTAGACATTAATTATTCCATCCATAGACTATCTATCCTTATAGCTGTTCCTTTATCATATCAAGTATTATGCTAAGCTTCTCTTCATAATCTCCGGAAACCTCAAAGCCTGCTGCTCTCAGATGTCCGCCACCGCCAAAGGCTACGGCAATTCTGCTAACATCTACATATGCAACCGAACGCAAGCTAAATTTATATCGTTCTTCATCCAGCTGATATACAAATATTGCAACCTCTACTCCGTCAACTACTCTTATTTTATCAACAATACCATCTGTCTCTGACCTGGAAGCTCCATATTCCTGAAACATATCCAGAGTAACACATGTAGAGATAACCCTGTTATCTAAGTGAAGCTTTGATTCAAGAAGTGCTCTTCCGGTAAGTAAATTCTGATTATAGCTTACCTTATAAAATGTTTCATCTATAATATACTGGGTTCTCACTCCCTTGGACATGAGTCTGCCTGTACATATCATTGTTTCCTCAGAAGTAGACGGATATTTGAGAACACCTGTATCGTGAATGATTCCAAGATATAAGCATTCTGCGGCCTGAAGTGATATTTTATCCATATCCAGATGTCTGCATAATACCTCACAGGTAGAGGAGGCATTTGGGTCACAATAATAATAATCTCCAAAGCCCTCATTACTTCTATGATGATCAAGACACATGGTTGCTTTTGCTCCTGCGTAAATTGGCGAAAATATTCCATGTCTGTCTCTGTCACCACAGTCTAATGATATGGCAAGGCTATATACCTTTTTCTCGCAGCTGCTGCATATTTT
>JBJENB010000131.1:3573-6411 GCA_051879975.1 Wujia sp. | reverse complement strand
TATAGCGTGTCCGAAGGTTGCTCCTCTGGCAGCAGTTGAGGTTATAAATCCTAAGATGCCTGCTACAGTAGAGGCCGGCGAGCTCACTAAGATGAATGAGGAAGGCAAGATTACAGGCTGTATAGTAGATGGTCCGCTTTCTATGGACCTTGCAATTGACCCTGAGGCTGCAAGACATAAGGGAGCTACAGGACGTAAGATAGTGGGAGATGCAGATATCCTTCTCTTCCCTGACATTCACGCCGGTAATATTACATATAAGACACTGGTTCACACTGCAAATGTAAAGAATGGCTGTATCTTAACAGGCACAAAGGCACCGGTTATCCTTACTTCACGTTCAGATACATTTGAGACTAAGGTAAATTCTATTGCTCTCGCAGCCATAGTTGCTGAGGAGCTTAGCAAGTAATAGAGAATTATAAGGAGGAGAAGATAATGGGATATAAGTCACTTATTATCAATCCGGGTTCTACTTCAACCAAGATTGGTGTATTTGAGGATGAGACATTACTTTTTGATGAGACATTAAGACATGCAACAGAGGTTATAGCACAGTACGATTCAATCGTTGCACAGAAGGATTTTCGTAAGAAGATGATTACAGATCTTCTTGAGGAGAAGAATTTTGATATTAAGTCACTGGATGTAGTAGTTGGAAGAGGTGGTCTGTTAAAGCCTATTCCGGGTGGTACATACGCCGTTACAGATGAGCTTATCAAGGATTTGGTAGAGGCAAAGCGTGGCGAGCATGCTTCAAATCTGGGTGGTATCCTTGCAAAGGAGATTGCAGATGAGATAGGTGTTCCTTCATTTATTGTTGACCCTGTAGTAGTTGATGAGCTTCAGCCTGTCGCAAGGTTATCAGGACATCCTGAGCTTCCTAGAACAAGTATCTTCCATGCACTTAACCAGAAGGCGGTTGCCAAGAGATATGCTAAGGAGGTTGGTAAAAATTACGAGGACCTCAACCTTATAGTTGTTCACATGGGTGGAGGCGTATCAGTAGGTGCTCACGAGAATGGTAAGGTAATAGATGTATTTAACGCTTTGGATGGCGATGGTGCATTTTCACCGGAGAGAGCAGGTTCAGTGCCAAATGGTGAGCTTATCAAGCTCTGCTATTCAGGAAAGTATACAGAGAAGGAAATGGTTAAGCAGCTGGTAGGTAAGGCCGGTTACAATGCATATCTGGGAACAAATGATGCAAGAGATGTTGAGGATTTGGCATTTAATAAGAAGGATGAGTATGCAAAACTTGTACTGGACGCATTTATTTATCAGGTATGTAAGGATATTGGTGCTCAGGCAGCAGTCCTTTCAGGAAAGGTTGATCAGATAATTCTTACCGGTGGTATAGCATATTCATCATATACAACCAGTGAAATTAAAAAGAGAGTTGGTTTTATCTCGAACGTAACTGTATATGCAGGTGAGGATGAATTACTTGCACTTGCACAGGGGGCGCTTAGAGTGCTTAATAAGGAAGAGGAAGCAAAGGTATATTAATTATACTTAAGCATAAATATAAGAAAGGCAGGAGATAACAAATGGATAATAATAATCAGGGTTATTCACAGCAGCAGGCACAGACAGGATATACCCAGCCGGTACAGGGCTATCAACAGCAGGCACAGACAGGATATACTCAGCCGGTACAGGGCTATCAACAGCAGGCGCAGGGCTATCAGTACCAGCCACAGATGCAGTATCAGCAACAGCAATCAGGTCAGACAGTTGCAAATTTGATGAAGAACGCAAAGGATGTAAAGAATGATTTTACAAACAAGGTCAAGAGAATGGGATTAAGCACTTGGTGCCTTTTGGGAATAATAGGAGCAATGCTTCTTATATTTGCACCATTCATGAATTTTGCTACTATTCATATAAATGAAACATATAAAGAGGATGGCATAAAGCTAAGACTTAAGGCAGCAGATGGTTTAAATATGTTTGAGCTTAGTAAGCTCAGCAATACTGTTGATAAGGACATCAAGGAATATAACAGACTAGTGAAGAAGTATGATGATGAAAGTATGGATTACGATGAATTCTACGAGGAAATTGATGACCTTGATGGAGAACTTTCTTCAGATATTATTTATGCAGCAAGATATGGTGAGAAGATTGATAAAGATGATATAGTAGATGCTCTTGATGATATTGATGAGCTTGCTGATATGGCTGAAGATAAGACAGATTTAGATATTGGTGGTTCAATAAAGGAAGCAGGTGGAATACTGCACCTTGTATTGAAGGGTAAGCTTGCACTTCTCCTTGCTCCATGGTTTATTATTATTTCAGGTCTTGGACTTCTTGTATTTACAGTAATTAACAATAAGAAGCTTAAGCTTGTATTTTCTATCATACCAATGGCTTTCCTGGTATGGCTGATGATTTGCTCATCAAATTTCTTCTCAATGATGGGTATCGGAGTTATTGCAATGGTAGTTGGTATTGTACTTGGTATTGTTAGTGCAGTTAAGGAATTACCTGCTAATAATATGTATACATACAGATAAATATTACCAAATACGGGATTATTCAAAATATACTGGATAATTCCGTATTTTTGTGTTATATATTATGTATCTTTATTTCACAATAAAAAAAGGGTTTATGAAAAAAATGGGAGGTTATTATGGACAATAATTTTAATGGTTCTAATAATGAACAGTTTAATCCTGCAGGTGGCTTTCCACCGGTACAGCCGGATATGAATCAGGGCTTTACACAGCCGGTACAGCCAATGCAACCTGATATGAGTCAGGGCTTTACCCAGCCGGTACAGCCAATGCAGCCGGATATGGGACAGGGCTTTACCCAGCCGGTACAGCC
>JBJENB010000131.1:0-3473 GCA_051879975.1 Wujia sp. | reverse complement strand
CGGTACAGCCAATGCAGCCGGATATGGGACAGGGCTTTACCCAGCCGGTACAGCCGATGCAACCTGATATGGGACAGGGCTTTACACAGCCGGTACAGCCAATGCAGCCGGATATGGGACAGGGCTTTACCCAGCCGGTACAGCCAATGCAGCCGGATATGGGACAGGGCTTTACACAGCCGGTACAGCCAATGCAGTCAGGCATGGGTCAGGGCTTTACCCAGCCGGTACAGCCGAATGGTGGTGTGAACCCACCAACACCTGGAAAGAAGCCGCGTAAAGCGAAGAAGCCAATGACCAAGGGTAAGCTTGCGGGAATCATTGGAGGAAGTGTTGCAGGAATTGCCGCAATCGTATGTGGCGTAATATTTATACCGAAGCTTTTCAATCCGGAGAAGAAGGTTATCGATGCATTGGAGAATACCTTTGGTATAGAAGAAAAAACAAACTATTTTGAGGAAGAATTCGGCACAGCTGAAATATTCAACAAGTTATTAAGTGATGGCGGTGAGATAAAGCTAGTAGCCAACATTGACAGTATACAGGGTTCATCTGACAGTTCTTTAGGTATCAGCACAAATGCAAATTATGATCCTAATAATAAGCTGGTTGATGGAGAGATTTCGGGTGTTATCAATGGTGAAAGCATTATTACCCTGAACTATGTTGGTGACGAGGAAAATACTTATGTAATGCTTGCAGATTGTATTGATGCATATTTTGCTCTTCCAAATGATGACCCAATTGGAGCTCTGGTGAATTCGGAAATAGGCTCATATATGGGATTATCTAGTGAAGGAATACCTGCTATAAATTTTGATTATTTCCCTGAGGTAGCAGCGGATGATGACACAACAGCTATTGTACCTGAGTATGTAGATGCATTAGAAACCCTCTGGGATTCGAAAAAGATTACCAGTGAGGGTAAGGCAAAGATTGATGTAAATGGAAGTACAATGACTGCTAAGGAGTATTATATTACCCTTGAGGAAGAGGATATTGAGGATGCTCTTTCAAAAATGCTGGATGGCGTGATGAGCGAGATTACATCAAACCCAGCTTTATTGGAGCAGTCAGGCTTGAGTGCAGAAGAGCTTTCAATGTATGCTGAGCAGTTGCCAAGTATGATTAAAACCCTTGTATCCGGTGACCTTGTTGTGAAGGTTTATCTTGACGGAGATAAGGTTGTAAAGCTGACATGTGCAGATGAAGTTAGTATAATGGGCGTAAAGCTTTCTTACGATTTCTATCTTGATGTTGATGATACAGCTGCCTCAGGCGCTTTTGTTATAGGTGTTCAAGGTGAAGAGGTTGCAGTATACTTTGAAGTTGAGAATATTGATTCCAATCCAAGTGGTACAATTGGTATAGATATTCCGGATCAGTCAATAGACATAGATTTCGCAATTACGAATGAGGAAGATGATTCAACCATAGTTAGTGGAATTGAGCTTGAGCTTAAGCAGAATGGAAACTCAATTGGCAAGGTTTATTATGATTCTACGATGACTAAGAGTGATAAATCGTTTACCGCAACAGTTGGCTTGGAAGAGGGCAATAATAATGTGATTCTCTCTATGGCTGGTGCAATAAACTGTGAGAAAGATGTAAGCTTTGCAATAGACATAGATAAGGCCGACTACAATGTAAACGGTGAGAATGTCATGACAATGTCTCTTGAGTATGCTATTGATACTTCAAAGGTAGCTGCAACAGGTCTTGATTCGAGTCTTCCGGTATACTATCTGGCAGATATTTCAGTAGCAGAGTTGGAAGAGGTTATAATTGAAAACCAAGAGAATATACTCAATTGGGCAAATACAGTATCAGAAAAGGCAGGAGCCTTCCTTGACACATTTGGCCTATCAACCTCTATTGATGATGGTGATGATTGGGATGATGACGACTGGGATGACGATTGGGATGACGATTGGGATGACGATGACTGGTATAATGAGCCAGATTATACGATAGATATGCTCATTTCCGATGATTACGGAAATAATTGTATTGAAATAATTGGAGGACTTCCTGGATTTACTCTGGATACAGATGGAGAGTATTATATGTGGTTTGATGATGAATATTTCAATGAGTATGAATACTCTATCTGGTCAGATTATGAAGTTCAGGAATATATAGATACCTTTAAAGAGGATTACTTTGATGATGACTGCTCATATCTTGTAGAATATGCAGAGCTTGAAATGGATGGCGGTATAATAGGTTATTCATGCTGGTATGATTCCTTCTGGGAGGAAACAACCTATGTATTTGCAAGAAAGATTGATGATAAGAATGTTCTTGTCATGGATATTTCTGTAAGTGATGGAACTGTAAGCTATACGACAGAGGAATTAGCTACAGCGTTGACTTCACAGTATTATATATATCACAGCTATGAATAAGATTATCATTAAAAACAAAGAAATTGGAGCTTGTCGACCAAAGGTTTGTGTGCCTTTGGTCGGCAGGACTGATAAGGAAATAACGGAGCAGGTTATAAGGATCGTTCAGCTCGCTGAGAAAACAACAATTGACATTGTGGAGTTTCGAGGGGATTTCTATGAGAATTTAGATGATTTTGATAAGCTGTCAGCCCTTATGAAAAACATCTATGAGATGTTAGGTGACATAATCCTGTTATTTACCATTCGCAGTGAAAGGGAAGGCGGACAGGTGTTAGGATTTGAAGCTCCTTCAATAAAAGAAATAAACAGTTATGTCATAACAAATCAATTAGCTGATATTATTGATGTTGAGTTGTTCTCCGGTGAAGAGGCAATAGCATTGGTTGAACTTGCAAAAAAGACGAAGGTTAAGGTTATCATGTCAAACCATGATTTCAACACAACACCTGATGTAGATACAATGGTCAAACGATTATGCAAGATGCAGGATATGGGCGCAGACATAGCCAAAATAGCAGTTATGCCTGAAAATAAGCAGCATGTGTTGGATTTGCTTTCTGCCGTGGTAGCTATGAATAGGAAGTATGCCAGAGTTCCTATTGTGGGTATTTCAATGGGAGGTATGGGTGCCATAAGTAGAATAAGCGGCGAATTGTTTGGAAGTGCAATAACCTTTGCAGCATTGGAAACTGCATCTGCCCCGGGGCAGATACCTGTGGAGGATATAAACAATATTCTTAGCAGTATGGAAAAATATTGTAGTAAATAAAAGTGTTGTGAAACACCAAAAAACGCTGTAAGCATAATAGCTTGCAGCGTTTTATTGTTTTCGCGACATGGACGTATATAATGGGTGCAAACCTGCCCGGATAGTGAAACCTTGGTAGGTAAAAGACAATGCTATGCGTTTCGCTTAGGCATATTTCTGGAAATACTAGGTAAGTCATCCTCGCTTTCCATAGGAAAGGTAACCTTCCAAATTTTTCGAAGGGTATCGGCAATTTTTAATATACTAATTGATTGTTCATGTGGCACCTGGGAACATTCTATATTTCCAAGAAT
>JBJENB010000130.1:0-6461 GCA_051879975.1 Wujia sp. | reverse complement strand
ATGTTATACAGATGATGATGTGGAAAGAGAATTAGGAATAACAGAGGAAGAATATGCCAATTGGATGGGGCAAACCAATATATCAAACATATCATCACTTGAAGATTTCATGGATCAGGGAAATGAGGTTAGAAGCTCAACAAATCCTACATATATGAAAATTCAGCCGGAGCATGTGGTTGAAGAAAGAGAGTTAAAGGAAACCCTTGCAGAGGCCTTGGACAGCCTGACAGAGAAGGAAAAAAAGGTTGTTTTGTTATATTATTATGAGGAGCTTACACTTAAGGAAATAAGTAATGTTATGGAGGTTTCTGAGTCTAGAGTTTCTCAGCTTCACTCAAAAGCATTAAAGAAGATGAAGTCACATCTGGGTGATAACATAGCATTATTTATGGGATAAGGATGATAGGATGAAATATAAGAATTCATTTTTTAGACTGGAAACGAAAAATGGTTGTACATATCTTGACTTGTTTCCTGCCCAAAACGATGGAAAACAGCTTGAGTTAACAGAAATAATTCATTTCATTGACGGATTAGGCACCTTAGAATATTCTGCTGATATAGTTAAGAAGTCCTTAGCTATGCTTAAGGATAAGCCGGTTCAGGTTAAGCTTTCCGACAGCGAGATTGCAACGTACAATGAGAAAGCGATTATCAATGTTTCAAATGACAGAATGGTTGCATATATCAGGTTTTATCCGCCTTCAAATGGCGGTTCACTGATGACTAAGAAGGAGATATTGGCAGAGCTTCAGCGAGAAAAAATAACCTACGGTATATTGGAGAATGTAATTGATGTATTTTTACAGGCGAGACAGTATTGCTTAAATATTCCCATTGCCAGGGGAAAAGCACCGATAAAGGCAACTGACACGGTTATCGAATACTTCTTTAACACAAAGCCTTTGGCGAAGCCGAAGATGCTTGAGGATGGAAGTGTGGATTTCCATGAACTAAGTCTGTTTACGAAGACAAATAAGGGCGATGTTTTGGCTAAGCTTACTCCTCATAGCATGGGAGAACCGGGTAAGGATATATATGGCAATGCCATACAACAGAACAAACCAAAGATTAAGACATTAAAGTACGGAAAAAATATAACCCTCTCAGATGATAAAACCACATTGACAAGCAATGTAAACGGCAATGTAACCTTGACGGGAGATACGGTATTTGTTTCGGATACATATAATGTAGCGGCAGATGTAGATGCATCTACAGGCGACATTGATTATGACGGAAATGTTTTGGTAGCAGGTAATGTCAGAACAGGTTTTACTGTTAAGGCAAAGGGCGATATTCAGGTAAATGGTGTAGTTGAAGGTGCCACCTTGATTGCCGGTGGTAATATCGTTATTAAGAGAGGCGTTCAAGGAATGGCCAAAGGACACCTTGAAGCAGATGGAGATATCTGTGCTCAATTCTTTGAAAGCTCGGATGTAGAAGCTAAGGGAGATGTGATAGCGGGTTCTGTTCTTCACAGCAATATCATTGCAGGAGGAAAGCTTGTTGTCAGTGGGAAAAAGGGCTTCATAGTTGGCGGAGAGATAATTTGTGGAAATCTTGTGGAGGTTAATACCATCGGTAATAAGATGGAAACACAAACCATGATAAAGGTTGGTGTCAATCCAGAGCTTTATGCAGAGATGAAGGAGCTTGTTACAGCTGTGAATGGTATTAATGAGCAGTTGACAGAGCTTGAATCTTATCTTAATGTATATAAGGATAAGCTAAAGAAGGGAATAAAGCTATCACCTGAGAACATTAAAAATATTAAAGAATATAACGCAAAGATAGAACCTTTAAAGGAGGAGAAAAGGGTCAAGAAAGAAAGACTTGTTGAGATTAAGTCCGTCCTTGATACAGGAAAGAAGGGAATGGTGAAGGTTTATGGAACTTCCTATAGAGGTGTAACAATATTTATTTCCAGTGCAATATACAATGTCAAGGAACAATCAGCTCATTGTATATATAAAATATCAGATGGAAAGATTGTATCTGTGTCGTTTTAGTTTTTATGTAGACGGAAGGGATTGATAATATGATATCACCTATTATTGCGGCTACAGGTTCTATGCCGGCAGCCACTGTACAACAAAACTCGGATGCACAAAGTGTTCTTCACACACAAATTGCGAGTGATAAGGTTAGGGAAGAGGAGCGACAGATAAGAGAGTCTGTTGTTCAAAAGGATGAGGCTGTTTTCTACCAACCACATCATGATGCCAAGGAGGAAGGCAGGAATAAATATGCCAATCTGTATAGTGGGAAAAAGAAGCAACCGGGTCAGTCTGATGTGAAGGAAGAAAGAAACGGTGATAACAGAGTTAATTTTGATATAAAAATATAATGAATAGTATCATAGTATATAAATCAATTAATTTACGATATGTCAGAATATCTGGATTTAATTATAAAATAAATAATATGCGATAGGAGAAAAAAATGTCAGCCACTGTTATAGTTTTAATTGTTTTAGGATTAGTTTTTATTTTTGCAAGCTTTGCAGTTTCATCGAAAAAAGATAAGACTCCTGAGGGAGAGGAAAATATTATTTCTATACCTGAAGAGTTGAATGAAGAACAGAAGGAAAAAATAGATAAGCTTGTAAGTGATTATATGAGTACAAGTGTAGATGACAGATTAACAGAGATAGAAGCAAAACTATCTGAAATCGTTAACCAGAAAACTTTGGCACTTGGAGATTATGCGGTAACTGTAAATGACGAAATTGAAAGAAATCATAATGAGGTAATGTTCCTCTACAGTATGCTTTCAGATAAGCAGAAGGAGATAATGACAACTGCTACCATGGTGGATGATTACCGAAAGGATGTGGAGGCGTTCGTCAATAACAATGGTCTGGTACAGGCAGATGATACGGCAGAGCAGCAGCTTGAAGAGGCAATAAAGGATATTGATGATACTATTTTACAGGAAGAGGAAGAAAAGGTTGAGCCTGTGGATAGCAATCGTGACATTATCCTGGAGATGCATAAATCAGGATTAAGTATCTTGGAGATTGCAAAGCATCTTGGTCTTGGAGTAGGCGAGGTGAAGCTGGTTGTAGATTTATATCAGGGAGAAGCGAAGTAATGAAATTAAAATATTTTTTAAGAGGCTTAGGCTTGGGCATAATATTCGGCGCACTAATTATGCTTGCTGCCTATATGACATCCGGTAAATATAAAATATCAGACGAAGAGGTAATAGAAAGAGCCGGAAAATTAGGAATGATAATGCGTGAAGACCCAATAACAAATAATAACGCAAATGCTGATAAAGCAACGACGCAGTCAGACAAGGAAACAGACTCGGATGCTGATGAGAATAAAACAGAAGATGACCAAACCGGGAATACTGCAGAGTTGACTACAGGAACTACAGAGGATACAAATCCGGTGACAACAGAGGAAACACCGGATACTACAGATACATCGGAAACAACCGGAGATAACACCTCAGAGGAGATTTCGATAAATCCGGATAACGAGTACATTACTGCTCAGATTACGGTTACATCGGGAATGTCATCTACCAAGGTTGCGAGGCTTCTTCAGGATACGGGAATCATTGAGGATTATTTGGATTTTGACAGTTATTTAAACAGTAATGGCTACTCTACCAAGATAAGAATTAATACCTACGAGTTTAACAGTAATATGACCTACGAGGAGATTGCCAAGGAATTGACGGATGAGAATTACGGACAATAAAAAAAGTGCTTGATTGCGCTTTTTTTTTATGCTATAATCTACTTCGTGTGAAAAAACATGTGGGCGAATCAATAGAAGGGTGCCATGGACGCGATGGTTTCTATTAACAATGTTATTTCGACAGGGTCGAATGTTTGAAGCTCACAGAAGTTATTAACCAGGAGGTATATTATGAGCGTTATTTCAATGAAACAGTTACTCGAGGCAGGTGTTCACTTTGGACATCAGACAAGAAGATGGAATCCTAAGATGGCTGAGTATATTTATACTGAGCGTAACGGAATCTACATCATCGACTTACAGAAGTCTGTAGGTAAGGTTGATGAGGCGTACAAGGCAATCCTTGATTGTGTTGCTGAAGGCGGTAAAATATTATTTGTTGGTACTAAGAAGCAGGCACAGGATTCAATCAAGTCAGAGGCTGAGAGATGTGGTATGTACTATGTTAACCAGAGATGGTTAGGTGGTATGCTTACTAACTTTAAGACAATTCAGACCAGAATAGCTAAGCTTGCTAAGTATGAGGCTATGGAGGCTGATGGTACCTTCGATGTATTACCGAAGAAGGAAGT
Organism: Wujia sp.; assembly: GCA_051879975.1. Taxonomy (GTDB): domain Bacteria; phylum Bacillota; class Clostridia; order Lachnospirales; family Lachnospiraceae; genus Coprococcus_C. The sequence goes on along the minus strand of JBJENB010000130.1, from coordinate 2,170 downwards.
TATCGAGATTAAGAAGGAAATGGACAAGCTTCAGAAGAACCTTGGCGGTATCAAGGATATGAAGGAAATCCCTGATATGATTTTTGTTGTAGATCCACGCAAGGAGAAGAACTGTGTACAGGAGGCTCATTCACTTGGAATTCCTCTTGTAGGTATTGCAGATACTAACTGTGACCCTGAGGAGCTTGATTATGTTATTCCGGGTAACGATGATGCAATCAGAGCAGTTAAGCTTATTGTTGCAAAGATGGCTGATGCAGTTATCGAGGCAAATCAGGGTGCTGATGTTGCAACTGCAGAGGAGCTTGAGTCAGCAGAGGCAGATGCAGAGGAAGAAGCAGCTGAGGAGTAATATTTATTCCATGACATATTTTTGATAATATATAGGAGGACTTTAATATGGCAGCTATTACAGCTAGTATGGTTAAAGAGTTAAGAGAGCTTACAGGTGCCGGTATGATGGATTGTAAGAAGGCACTTGCTGAGTGTGATGGTGATATGGACGCAGCTGTTGAGGCACTTCGTAAGAGTGGTGCAGTTAAGGCTGAAAAGAAGGCAAGCAGAATTGCAGCAGAGGGTATCTGCCGTTCAGCAGTTAATGGTACAACAGGTGTTGTTGTAGAGGTTAATTCAGAGACAGATTTCGTTGCTAAGAATGAAGTATTCCAGACATTTGTACAGTCTGTAGCAGATCAGGCACTTGCTTCATCATTAGTTAGTGGTAAGGATGGCGAGGATGTTGAGGCACTTCTTTCTGAGAATGGTCTCAAGGAAGAGCTTGTTTCTAAGACAGCTACAATCGGTGAGAAGTTATCGGTTCGTAGATTCCAGAAGATTACCGGTGATGTTGTAATTGATTACTTACATGGTAATGGTAGAATAGGCGTTCTTGTTGCAGGTAATGGCGCAAGCGATGATGCAGCTAAGGAAGCTCTTAAGAATATTGCAATGCAGGTTGCAGCTATGAATCCTGAGTATATCAGCAGAGCTGACATCTCAGATGAGTCATTGGCTAAGTTAAAGGAAATAACCATTGATGCTGCATTAAACGATCCTTTCTCACTTCCAAAGCCAATCTTAAATAAGTTATTAGAGAAGGCTTGTGCCGGTGTATGGAGTGCAGAGGATGTTGCAATTTACGAAGAGAAGAAGACTAATATGAATTATCTTCCAAACTTCCTTTCTAATGAAGCTAAAGCTGCATTAGCTCAGTTAGCAATGGCTGATAAGGAAACAATCGTTGGAGATAAGATTTTCACCGGACTTGTTGAGGGACGTATCTCTAAGCAGGTTAAGGAAATCAGCCTTCTTGATCAAACCTATGTTAAGGCTGAGGATGGAAAGCAGACAGTTGCTAAGTATCTTGAGTCTGTTAACAAGGATCTCAAGGTTGCTAAGTTTGTACGTTTCGAGGTTGGCGAAGGTATGGAGAAGAAGAACGAAGACTTCGTAGCTGAGGTTGCAGCTCAGATGGCTGGAAAGTAAGATATAAGTTTTTCAATTATAAAGACTATGAAATAAAGTCTGTATAATAAAATATTTTGTGATATTGATACGGCTGAAGGCTATTATGATTAGCTTTCAGCCGTTATTGTTTTGTATATAGCAAAGAATATAAGGGCATGCCAATGTGAGAGTCTTAAATTAATAGTCAGTTGCATATTGCTTTGAATTCTATACGTGCCGCTTATTACAAATATAATGCCGTTTGTAATACGATATTGGCATATGCCAGTTGTTTAGTGCAATAGAATAAGTACACTTAAAATAAAATTATAGAAAAATATGTAGAATAATGTTATGATATAAAAAGGGTAATTTTATGGGGAATTATTTGGGGTAGGTTGAATGATTTTGGAATTTTTCTATGGTGTTTCATTATTTTTTAATATTATTTTAATAAATGTCTTCTATTACAAAAAAAATCATGATAATAAAAGGCTAAAGAAAACATTACAGAGAGTTATTCTTTCAGTTACGATTGTGGTTTCTGCAGGTGTAATTGCTATTTTTATGCCAAATGAAGAGATTGCGCTTTTCTTTCAGGTCATTCATTATGCAGGTACAGAAGTCATGCTTGTATGCTTAATGTGTTTTTTGGAAATTTATGTCGATAACATTAAATCTACAAGAATTACCAAAACTATTATAATAGTTTATTGTATTTTTA
>JBJENB010000129.1:0-6475 GCA_051879975.1 Wujia sp. | reverse complement strand
ATGGTGAAACCTGTTCTCCTTGTATAAATATTATCAAACCTGGTGATTATATTACAGGAATAGACGGAATTGCACTTGAGGATAAAACTCAGCTAATAGATTATATCTTAAAATCAAATGGTAAAAAGGTTACAATAAATATTATTAGAGATGAAAAGGATATGTCGGTTACTGTCACTCCGGTAAAGACGGAGGATGGATACAGATTAGGTATCTGGGTTAAGGATGATATATCGGGAATAGGAACATTGACCTATATTTATCAGGATGGTTTCGGGGCATTAGGTCATAGTATAAATGACAATGATACAGGAACATTATTCAAGGTGTCTGATGGGGCAATATATTCAGCCAATATAATCAATATAGTTAAATCCGGAAACGGTTGTCCTGGACGTCTGGAGGGTATTATTGATTATTCATCAAGTAATATTTTAGGAAGAATTAATAATAATGACAGCTGTGGGATAGATGGATATATGACAAAGAAGGGAATTGAACTTTGTGATACGGGAGAATGGATGCCTGTAGCAGATAAGACCGAAGCCCATAAAGGAGAAGCCTATCTTTTATCGTATGTATCAGGGCAAAAAGAGTACTACAGCGTAGAAATTGTTAATGTTGATATTAGTAATAGAACTGACGGAAAGTGTTTGGAAATAAAGGTTACTGATGAACGATTAATTAACCTGACAAGTGGAATTGTTCAAGGTATGAGCGGAACTCCTATCATACAGGATGGAAAACTTTTGGGAGCGGTAACACATGTTTTCGTAAAGGATTCCACAAGAGGATATGGCATATTTGTTCAGGATATGATACAATGAGCCATACGATAATGTTCTCTATATGTTGGTAAATTAATTTTTGGAGAAGACCGATGCAAAAAAAATTATTTAAGATATTAGGTATAGTATCCATTTTATCCTTACTTTGTACAGGCTGTGGAAATAAAAACAAATATGAAGCTGGTACTACCGAAATTTCATCAAGTACAGATGGCAAGTCAAGTTCGGATTCCTCAGAAAATAATGAGGTTGTCGATGCAAATACAGATGTATTCAAGGAATATTCAGGTAGGTATGTGGCAACATCTATAATTGCAGAAAATACAGTATATACACCGGAGGAGTATTTTGAGGTAGAAGATATTACGTTATCCATAAATATTTTTTCCGATGGAACCTTTATTCATTCTGTTATAACTGAGAATGAAACAAGTGAATACAAGGGTAGATATCTAATAAGAGAAGACGGTAAATATAGCGTTTTATATGATGTGGAGGATCCTGAGACAGCAGATGAGGAGAATGAAGGGGAATACTTTGTTATTTCAGATGATAACGTAATAAAGTATTTTATAGAAGGAGCTGAAATAGATTATGTACAATCTGATGATAAGCTTGATAATAAAGCCATTGTAGGAGACTACACTTTAATCGGTATGAGATTGGATACCAAATTTTATTCCTTGGATGAGTTGCTTGAATTGGGAGTTTCCATAAATGGTACAATGTCGGTACGTGATGATGGAACTTTTTCCTTTGAATTTGAAAAGGATGGAGAAGAAAAACCTGATGATGGAACTTGGAAATTTCTTGGGGCTGATTTATACAGCTTTGAGGAGTCAGGAATAGCACTTATTGTTACTTTCAATGGAATAGAGCTGGAGCTTGAAACCAGCGAGAATGCAAGCTATGTATTTGCTTTATCGGAATGAATAGGAGGCATATCAATGACAAATATTTTAGAGTACCTTAAGGAAGCTGTTAAAAGCTGTCCGGATAGAATAGCTTTAGCAGATGATACAAGAGAATACACATATGCAGAATATGATTTATTCGCAAAGAGGGTTGCAACATATATTAAAAAATTACTGATACATGATAATATGTGTCCTATAGGAGTTGTTGCAGGTAGAAATGCACATACACCGGTCATTTATATGGGTGTGCTTTATAGTGGAAATTATTATGTACCGATTGATCCTGAGCTTCCGGAGGAGAAGCTAGCCAAGATAATAAGAGACTCCGGTATGAAGCTTATTTTAACCGGAGATAAAAACATTAGGAGTATTGATGAGGAGCTTTATGATATTGTTTATCGCGACATGAAGGATATTGAATCGGCGGCTTATGAAATGGAAGAGTTTGATGAGCTTCCATCAACACCGGAGGGAACGCCGATTTATATGATATATACATCAGGCTCAACTGGGACTCCTAAGGGTGTACTTAAAACACATGAGGCTATGCTGGATTATGTTGAAGCATTTGTTGATACCTTTGATTTAAAGGAGGGGGAGATTATCGGTAATCAGACCCCATTCTTTTTTGACGCTTCGGCAAAGGATATTTATACCATGCTCAAGCTTAAGGCAACATTATACATTATTCCAACATCAATGTTTTCTTTTCCTATTAAGCTGATTGAATACCTTAACGAAAGGAAGATTACAACGATATCCTGGGTACCGTCTGCATTGGCTATCATCGCCCAACTGGGAACCTTTGAGGAAATATTACCGACTTCACTAAAAAATGTTTTTTTTGTGGGAGAGGTCTTTCCTATGAAGCAATTTGCCAAGTGGAGAAATGCGTTACCGGAGCTTAGATATGTTAATCTTTATGGCTCTTCTGAAATCGCCGGGATATGCTGCTATCATGAAGTTAAAAGGGATGATGACCTAGGAGATATGGAAAGTCTTCCGGTAGGAGTACCTCTTAAAAATTGCAAGCTTTTGCTAATTGGAGACAATGGTGTCATTGATCGGAATGAAACAGGAAAAATTGGAGAAATATATATATCATCTAAGGCACTTGCCAGGGAATATTATCATGATGAGGAAAAGACTAATAATTCCTTTATTGTAGCCTCACTGGACAGTGCGGGAGCACTCAGATATTTTAAGACAGGAGACATGGCTTATTATAATGAGAATGGGGAGCTTGTTTTTGCATCCAGAAAGGATTTTCAGATAAAACATATGGGGCATAGAATCGAGCTGGGAGAGATTGAAAATGTTGCCAACACCCTTGAAGATATTGAAAACTGTGCCTGTGTATATGATGAGAAGCGAAAGAGTATAGTCCTTTTCTGTGAGACTACGAGAGAGGATATATCAGGACAGGATATCAGAAAGCTGTTAATTGATAAGCTGTCGAATTATATGCTTCCAAAAAAAGTTATAATAATGCAAGAGCTGCCTCACAATGCTAATGGAAAGCTCGACAGGGTAGCATTAAAGAACAGCCTACAGAAAAAATAAGAAATTATTAAGGTTTAACAAGGGATAAACAAATTGACATTATTATTGTATAGACTTATAATCTTATGGTTAGATTTAAATTATTATTGTGTTGAAAAGGAGTTATTTATGGACGAATTATTAGAGATACTTGTGAGTCTTCATCCTGAAGTTAATTTTGAAACAGAGACTAAGCTTATTGATTCAAAAATCTTTGATTCATTTGATATAATCACTATTATTTCCGAGATTGCAGATACATTTGATGTTGTTGTACCTGCTAAGGAAATTATCCCTGACAACTTTAATTCCGCTGCTGCATTATGGGATATGATTTGCAGATTGGAGGACGATGAATAAGGATGAGCTTTACTTCTTATGAGTTTATCCTTGAGGTAGCGCTTCTCTTTGCAATATATTATCTTATGCCGGGAAAGCATCAATGGAAGCTTTTGCTGGTTGCCAGTTACCTGTTCTATTTTAGCGCAGGACATACTTATCTTTTCTATATTGGTGTAACAACGGTTGTTACATACTTTTGTTCATGGAAAATGGGCAAAATTATAGAAGCGAGAAGTGCTTACATTAAGGCTAATAAAAAAACCTTAGATAAAGAAGCTAGAAAAGCATATAAGGAATCTATGCACAAGAAACAGAAGTTTTATTTTCTTGTAGCGCTTTTCATTGATTTAGGTCTTCTTATTGTTATTAAATACACAAACTTTATAATTGAAAATGTCAATGGTATCGTAAATAGCTTTGGCGGGGGAGAGCCTATTTCCTACGTGAATATCATTATGCCTTTAGGCATATCCTTTTATACCTTCCAATCTTTGGGATACCTTATTGATGTATATAATGAAAAATATGAGCCTCAGAATAATCTGGGAAGATTTGCGTTGTTTGTAGGATTTTTCCCTCAATTGTCACAGGGTCCGATTAGCAGATATGATGATTTATCGGTTACCTTATATGAAGAACATCGATTTGATTCAAAGACTGTGGCCTTTGGTCTGCAGCGTATCCTATGGGGATATTTTAAAAAGCTTGTAATTGCGGATAGAGTCCTAATCGGATTAAAAGCTTTACTTGCGGCACCGGATCAGTATCAGGGTACATATTTCTTCGTAGCCGCATTGTTTTATGCATTACAGTTATATTGTGACTTTACCGGCGGTATTGATATAACCATTGGTATAGCCGAGACAATGGGAATAAAGCTTAAGGAAAATTTTATAAGACCATTTTTCTCAAAGGATATAAAGGAATATTGGAACAGATGGCATATTTCCATGGGAACATGGTTTACGGACTATATTTTTTATCCGGTTTCCGTGTCTAAGTGGATGCTGAAGCTCTCTAAGTTTTCAAGGGCACATTTTGGAGAAAATATCGGTAAGAGAGTTCCTGTTTATACTGCATCTATTCTTGTGTGGTTTACCACAGGTATATGGCATGGTGCCAGCTGGAATTTTGTAGTCTGGGGATTGGCCAACTGTGTCGTTATTCTGATATCTCAGGAGTTAACACCTTTATATAGAAAATTTCATAAGCGTTTTGAGGTTGACGGAAAATTCTGGTATAAATGCTTTCAGGTTGGAAGAACAATTTTGCTTATGAGCTTTTTGAGAATGTTTGACTGCTATGCAAGTGTAGGAACTACCTTCAGGATGTTCGGCAGTATGTTTACCAAGTGGAAAATGTCAGTTCTATGGAACGGAAGTCTGATGAATTTAGGCTTGGATATGTATGATTATATCATTATTCTGGTCGGAGTAGTTCTTTTATTTACCATCAGCCTTCTTGGAAGACGCAAATCTGTCAGGGAAAGAATTCTTTCCTTGCCATATCCGGCAAGGTTTGCGGTTTGGTTTGTTTTGTTTGCAGTTGTTCTTCTTGCAGGTGCATATGGACACGGATATGATCAGAGTCAGTTTATATATAATCAATTTTAGAGGAAACCTATGAAAAAAATTATTAAGATAATAACATCAGTATTGGTGATCATATTACTGCTAGCCTTTTTACAGGCTCTTCTGATGCCGAAATATATGTCGGATATTGTTGAGGGAGCCATGATAGCAGAGTATTATGATTCTGAAAAAAATCATGATGTAATATTCCTTGGGGATTGTGAGGTATACGAGAATTTTTCTCCATGCAGATTGTGGGAAAAATATGGTATCAGCAGCTATATCAGAGGCAGTGCACAGCAGCTGATATGGCAGTCATATTATCTGCTAGAGGATACGCTTAAGTATGAAAAACCAAAGGTTGTAGTGTTTAATATTATGTCACTTATGCATAGCGGCCCGGAGAGTGAAGCCTACAATCGTATGACCTTGGACGGCATGAGATGGTCTGAGTCTAAAATAAATTCCATAAAAGCCTCCATGACAGAGGATGAGAATATTTGGGAATACATTTTTCCTATACTCAGATACCACACAAGATGGAATTCTCTTACAAGCGATGATTTCAAATACCTGTTAAAAAAAGATAAGGTTACCTATGAGGGCTATTATTTGAGAGTAGATATCAGAGCTGCTACGGAGCCTCCTACACCGAAACCATTGGGTAATTATGAGTTTGGTGATTATCCTATGGAATACCTGGATAAGATGAGAGAGCTCTGTGATGAGGAGGGAATTGAGCTTGTCTTTGTAAAGGCCCCGAGTCTGTATCCTTATTGGTATGAGGAATGGGATGAGCAGGTAGTGGAATATGCTGAAAAGTATGGTATAGCATATTATAATTTCCTTGACTTAATTGACGAGGTTGGAATCGATTATTCTACTGATACCTATGATGGGGGTCTTCATATGAACCTATATGGGGCGGAAAAGCTTTCTGATTATTTTGGGAAGATTCTGGTGGAGGAGCATGATGTTCCTGACAGACGTGATGAGGAAGAATATAGTGTTATCTGGGAGCCGAAGGTTCAGGAGTATTACGAGGATATTGCCAGTCTTAAGGCAGAATTTAATATTGAATAGAAGCAGAGGGTTGTATATGTTTTGTATGCAGCCCTCTGCTTCTATTCGGTTATTTCCGTATTAGAAAGATATGATGTATCTATCTAAATTTGTTGAATTGTATTTATGATGAATGTATAATAATTGTAGATTCAATAAATGTAATTATATTGGGAAATTATGTATGAGGGAGATTTCATATGTGGGGAGGTAGTAATATGAAATATAAGATTTTATTAACCGGTAAAAATAA